>JAANXH010000009.1 GCA_018263355.1 Candidatus Woesearchaeota archaeon | reverse complement strand
ATATTGATGCTTGTAATTTTCTAAAGCAATATGGAAAGAGTCTGGAGTTTGCGCTATTAGGTCATTTATCTGGAAACAATAATACGCCTCAAATTGCATCAAAGAATTTTGAAGAAAAAGTTTCTGAAAAAATTAGTTATTGTGTATGCAACAGAAACAAGGCAACTGGTTCCTGGAAAGTTTAGACTTTATGCCAGTTAACATAATGCTCTGATACATACCCGAATTTTACCTTCTTTTTTCTAAATACATCATATACAAGATGATTCATCTGAGATAATGCTCTTCCTCTTAATTCTGGGTCTTTAACCCAAAACAAGAATTCAAACTCTAATGCTGAGTTTCCCATTTCCCTAAATCTTAACCTCGGTTCTGGTTTATCCTCAACCCATTCTGCTTTTGCTGCAATTTGTTTTAGGATTTTCTCCATCTTACCAATATCCTCCCCATACTGGATACCAAGTTTCATTCTGACTCTCAGCCTTCCTTTATGGCCTCCGCTTTCATTAACAACAACAGAATTTGCCATAATACTATTTGGGATTGTCAACTCAACATCATCTCTTGTTTTGATCTTTGTAGTCCTAAGGCCCATATCTATAACTTCCCCTCTGTATTTGTCATCAATCAAAACATAACTCCCTATCACATAAGTTTTGTCAAAGAAAATGAAAATACCTCCAAACACATTTGATATAGTATCTTTTGCTGCAAATGCTATTGCTATTCCTGCTATTCCTGCTGAAGCAATAAGCGGACTAATGTCTAAGGTCCATATTTTCATCAATACTAAAATTGCAATTAAAACAAAAACTGCTCCAATAATTTTTTCAAAAAAGGGAAGCATTTTTCTTGACAAACCTCCCATCTTAAACTTCTTAGTATGTGCACCATAATAATCTAAAACTGTTTTTATAAGTTTAAATACAGTAATCAGCCATATGATTACAAATATTGAATGAAACAGATTCACAATTATCTCTGAACTACCTTGATAAATTCCTGAATGTGAATATGCAGCTAATAGTCCAGAAGTTATAATAGTTAAAAATATGGGGAATCTTAAAATTCTTCTAATTTTATCATCTAGATCTGTTTTTGTAAACTTTGTTAGTACTTTTAGTAGTTTATAGAAGAATATATGGATAAATGTTGCAATAAAAACAAAAATTGCTAGAATTATCCCTGCTTCCTTTAGCTTATTTCCATGACCATTACTAACTAAAGCCTGATAAATACCTTCCCAGTCGAACATAATAGGTTATTTATTACACTCATTTATAAAAGTTTCTTAGTTTAATTATTTATTATATCTCTTTCCAAGATAAACTCTATGAATCTTGCTTTTTGAGATATATTCATCCAAAAGATCAACAATATCAGAACTGACCTTATGACTATTGATCATTTTTGCTAATTGATAAACATCTGCTGTTGCTAATTTATCCCAAAGTCCAACTAATTTTAATGTTTTAAAAAAATCTTTTCTATTTGAATCATTTTTTTTGGGAAAAGAAAGCCGAGGATAGGTTTTAACTGTAGCACGCATATCTGTACCATAGACTACTTCTATGTTTTTCTTATCTGAATAATGGACAAGAGATTGTTTTAATTTATCTTTTTTGATTTCTAGTTTTTTTATCTTCTCAGAAATTTTTACATACTCGTCTACTAGGTTAACCCCTTTGTCTTGTGAAAGCTCTTGTGGTGATTTTTCTTTAATATCATATTTATGTTTAAATTTTGGACAGATTGGCTTGAATTGACACCAGCCACAAAGTGCTGAAGCTTTTGCAGGCCATTTTTTACATTTTCCAATTTCCTTTATAATTTCTAGTACTTCTAATCTGGCTTTTTCAATTTCCCCATCAGTCCTTTCTAAAACAATATCCTTATCAAATGCCAGATAATGCCATATTTGTTTGACTTTTTTTGCATCTGGGTACATTTTTCTCAATCCATAGGTATATAATGTGAGCTGTTTGTCCTGATTTACTTTTTCTTGTGTTGGCAAAGAGTTAGATGTTTTGTAGTCATGAATTTCATATGTATCTCCATCTAATGCTAGTCTGTCTATTCTTATATGATATTTAATTCCAGGTGCAATTTCTGCAAGATTCACAGTTTCAAGACCCAGGGTTTTTGTCCTGTTAAATGGCTTTTTTCTTTTGTAATAGTCCCTAATAAAACCAATGCCCATTTGTTTGTAGTTTTCAGCAGAATATTCTTTTCTTACAATTTCTATGCCTTCTCTCCAATTGTCATCCCAAAGCTTCTGATAAAAATCCAATAGTTCCTGCAAAGAAACAGTTTTCTTAAATTTTACATCTTTATAGAGTTTTTCAAGTGCTTGATGAACCATGTCACCCATAAATGCTTCAATACTTGTTTCTATTTCTGTTTTTATTCTGTCAATATACTGGTATTTATATCTTAGTTTGCACTGTTGAAAAGTGTTTATCCTAGAATTTGAGAAATTTGCCATTTTGTTTAATAAGAATCAAATTTTTAAAAACCTTTTGATAGAAAAAGTGCAAATTTGCCGGATAATTAGAAAGTTCTTGATTAAATGTAGTTGTCTTGTAAATAAAGTGACAAAACATAATGCTGTAAAATACCTGTTTCCCAAAAATTTAAATATTGATTTAAATAACTTAAATCTATGTGTAAAAAGGGTAAATTATGGGCTCTAATCTTTGTTTTTATAGTAATCATACTTGTGCTTTTTTGTGTTTATAAACCTTCAAGAATTGAAAACAATGAGACAAACCAGACAAAATATCCGAGGGTTAGAGGTATTGATATTAAATACTGTGAAGGAATAGGTTATGAATATGAGCTTAGAGCTGAAGATGACAGACAAGTGGGATATTGTGTTTTTCCGGATGGGGAAGAATGCAAGTCTTTTGAGTTTATTACAGGTGAGTGTGGCAGGGGTTATTCACTTTGTGAATCAAAAGGATATTTACTAAATAAAAAAGTTGAAAAATTAGAAAATGGTAATGCAATATATGCTATCTGCATTTTCCCGGATTATACTTATTGTAAAGAAGTAGATTTTTTTAATAAAGATTGCCATGTAAAATGGTAAAAATACTAATTATAAGTGGATTTCTTGGCTGTGGTAAGACCCAGCTACTTAAACAAATAATTGATCAAAATTCTGAAAAGAAGATAGGGGTTATTGAAAATGAGGTTGCTGAGTTTGGGATAGATGGCAAGATTTCAAGCCATGAAAATATTAAAGTTGTTGAAATAAATGATGGAAGCATTTCTAGTGTTAACCTTGGTTTATTTAATAGGATTGTAAAATCCATGAAAGATTATGATCTTATTGTTGTTGAAACTTCTGGTGCAGCAAATTTAGATCCTGTGCTTTCAGTGTTAGGGGATTTTGAGGTTTATGTTTATTGTGTTATTGATGCAGAAAGATTTGCTAATGCAACTAAGCTGAGCTCCCATACACTAGAACATATCAAGAATGCTTCTGTAGTTTTGCTTAATAAATGTGATTTAGTTTCTAAAAAACAGCAAGAAAAACAGATGAGAAATCTTAGTTTTCTAAACAAAAATGTTATTAATTGTGTTATGTGCAGAGTTGATATTAATCAATTATCTGATTATATTAGACCTGTTAGAATTCAAGAGCAAAGAATAAAAAAAGAAAATTATCTTCTGTGGAAAATTAGAAATAATCTTGGTATTAAAAAAAGAGGAGAAAGGCACAGAAATATTAATGCTTATGTTTATTCAAGTTATGGGAGAATCAATGTTAAAAAACTCAAAGAATTTTTAAGTAGGATTAATCTGCCTAGAGCTAAAGGGTTTATTGTACTAGACAATCTTTTTTATTTTAATTTTGTAAATAACCATTTTCATATTCAAAAAGCACCTAAACAGGATATAAAGTATAACAAAATTGTACTAATTGGAGAAGGGGTTTTTAATAAAAGAAGCTATTTTCGTGGTGAGCTAAATAAATGCACTGAAAAAAATATTAATGACAAATTTTCAAATTTTGTTCTGACTTTAAAAAACCAACAAAGCATTCCTAAAAGAATTGTTACTTATGAACATTGATTAAAAAAGATTTTTGTTTTGCTTTTTCAATTAACACTTTTTGTCCTTCTATTAATTCGATTATCTCTGGGTTGTTGTCTGCTGCAAAAACTGCCTGACCCCTTACAATTTCAATTTCAATATTACTTGATTCGTCAACTACTTTATGTTTTATTGGTTTTGTAATATTATTAAATGCTATTCCTATTCCTTTTTTAAAGCTGCTTTTAGTTATAGAATAATGATAAGCTGTTGAGCCAAAAGGAGTAGAGACCACTACTCCATCTCCTATTAATGTTTTATGAATTTGCTCATTATTTATTTTTATTTTAAATCTTAGGGCATGTGTTGGAAATTTGTTTCTCACTACAAAATCATTAGTGCAAAGCACTTTTTTTGTGCCCACTGTTGATTTTAGTTTTATCATTTTTTTTATATCATATTGTTTTCTGTGGATTTTTTTTATAAGATGATAGATTTCTCCTTTTGAACATTTTTTACAAATAATAGGATCTTTTTTCACGATTAGTTTGGGAACTGCAGGATACAATCTTTCAGATACAAGATATGTGCCGTCTCCACCAAAACTTATAACAAAATCAGGATTGTCCTCATCATATGTAAAATCACTTAACTGAGCCTTTAGTTTAATAATATCTTCTGGATTTCTGACAACAACTGCTACTTTTTTCATGCTAGATTAAATTAAAATGATTTATTTAAATGTTTGCAGAGAAGATGTTGCAAAAATTTGTTTTAATAGTATGATTAAAACAGATTATGCTGAGTAAAAAGTTATTTAAATACAGCTCTACCCATATCGTTTATGAAAGTAATGTTTGTTGAAACTAGGATTAAGAAAGATATTGAGCTTAAAAAATCAGAAATAGATAAATTACCAAAAAAAATTGCATTAGTAACCACTGTGCAGCATATTGGTCAGATTCAAAAGGTCAAGGAAAGCATAGAAGATACTGGTAGAGAAGTTGTTTTGGTTAAAGGTAAGCATTCAAAATATAATGGGCAGATTTTAGGTTGTGATATTCTTGATCTAGATCCTGTTGATACAGATGCTTTTTTATATATTGGTACTGGAGAATTTCATGCAAAACAAATTTTGATTGCTCATGATACTAAAGTGTTTGTTTACAATCCTGTATCTGAAAAGTTTTATGATTTAAAACCTAGAAAAGTAAGAAAAATACTTAAAAAACAAAAAGGTGCATACCTTAAGTTTATGCATTCTGATGAGATTGGGGTTATCTTAAGTACTAAACCTGGTCAGAATAATTTAGATATTGCACTAAAGCTAAAAAACAAGTATCGTGATAAGAATTTTTATTATGTTGTTTTTAATACAATTAATTTTAGTGAACTTGAAAATTTTCCATTTATTGAATGTTTTGTAAATGCTGCTTGTCCAAGAATTGGGTATGATGATAACATAAATATTAAAAAGTCTATTATAAATATTAATAAGGTGATATAATGAATGCATGGCATGATATTAGTCCAGGAAAAGTACCAGATAAGTTTAATGTGCTGGTTGAAACACCTAAGGGCTCAAAAAACAAATATGAACTTGATAAAAAAACAGGATTACTTAAATTAGATAGGACTCTTTATAGTCCAGTATATTATCCAGGAGATTATGGTTTTATTCCACAGACCTGGTGGTATGATAATGATCCTTTAGATGTGGTTGTAATTAGCAGTCATCCTGTGTATCCGCTCACCTTAGTAATTGCAAGACCTATTGGTCTAATCAAAATGATTGATAATGAGCAAAAGGACTTTAAGATTATGGCAGTGCCTATAGGAGATCCTAATTTTAAAGATATTAAAAAACTAAGTGATCTGCCAGAACACAAAATTAAAGAAATTGAACATTTTTTTAATATCTATAAAGAATTACAGGAAATTAAGTGCGAGGTAGTAAAATTTAAAGGAAGAAAATCTGCTAAAAAAATTATCAATACTTCAATTCAACTGTATAAAGAAAAGTTTAAAAAATAGGTTAAGATGAGTTTGACAAAAGAGCAAAAACAAAAAATTAAGGAGATTGAAAAGGATATTATGCAAGGAGAAAAGCTTTGGCAAGAGATTAAGAAGACTCCTAAACATGACAAAGTGTATTTGAAAGAATTAAAGGATTTACTTAAAATACATCAAGTCAAGAAAGGTAAAATTGATCCAAAACTAAAAAAACTTGCACAAAAAGTCTTTGGTGGATTAGAGCCTCCAAAAAAAGCTTAAGAGCCATAACATAATTCACTGCAGATATCACAACTGTAGTTTTTAAGAAGCCAACAGCCTTTTTTGGTATTGTCTTGTGTGAATTCACAGCAAAGTTTTAGATCAGATTCTTTTATTTCTACATCACTTACAATGGGTTGATTTTGAGAAGTTGTATCTTCAGTAACCATGCTTGTTGGAAGGTTATCTGTTTTTCCCACAAATCCAATTACTAGTAATAACAAAACTAGAGAACCTGCAATTAGAAAATCTTTTTTCATTCCCATTTTAATATATTACTCCTATTACCATTCTTTGAATTTGATCAAATCTGATTTTATATGGGTCAGGCAGCTGGTTGTTGTCTCCTTTTGCAATTGCATACCAACCTTCTGAGTCCTGACCAATTTCAACTACCCTATGAATAAGGATGTCATCAGATGCTTTTGATGAATAAGAAATTATATCTCAAACATTTATATCTTTCGGTGAGTTTGAAACTACCTCTAATGAATTAGCATTTTCATTTAGTATTGGAACCATTATTTAAGATAGAAAAAGAACTTCCAAAACACTAATATTGCAATATATTTTTAAGAAAACTTATTTTTGTCCTATGAATAACCTAGTTTAATTATTTTTTAGATTCATACTGATTAAATCATTATTAACTTCAAACTTACCTTCTAGGAATTTCTCTGCAATATGTATATTGGTTTTTGTATGATTTGTAATTTCTGTTGTTTTGATTTTTCCACCATGCATTGCTAAATAAACGATTAACTGGTCTGCAAGGTATTTGTCAACAGGAGCTTTCATCTGCGTGTTGAGTCTTTCTGCTGCCTGCTTTCCAACAATTTCTGCTCTCTTGCCTCTCTCTCCTAAGCAGGAAGCTCCAACTATAGCACCAGAATCAAATTCTGCCCATAAGCATATTCCTGAGCCAACAGATAATGTATTTATATATTCTGTTTTTATTTTAATTGGATGGGTCTTAAGGTTTTTTCTTGCAGAACTTGCCTGCCTTTCTGCAACTTTTGCTTTTCTTAAATGCGAAGATGCATGAGATACTCCTTTGATCTGTTTTAATTCTCCCAGTTCTGTCAAACTTATTTTCTTAGCAGTCTTTGGATATACATTAATATCTACAAAACCTCCTCCTTTTGGATAGTATCCCCTTGTGATTTCATTGATCTTTATTTTTACATTAATCCTTGGAAAAAATACATTAACTAGGTAATCTATGGGTATACTCCATTTAGTATCTGTCCCCCCTCTGATTCTGAGCCTGGTTTTTTTCTCAGATGCTATGCATGCAGGAAGTATTGATTGAATTAAAAGAGTTGTTGAACCTGCAGTCCCAATATCAACTGAAAGGGTTTGTGGTTGAATCTTTCCAGGTTTAAAGCTCAATTTTGTAGAATGCAATTTGTCTCCCATTACTTGTGCATTTGATAACTCCTGGGCTGCATGCACACATTTAAGATGTTGTGCTCTCAGTCCTGGATTGGATCTGTTTTTTCGAATATTTGTGATCTCAAATGGTTTTTGGGTAATTAAGGAGAGTGCTAATGAATTTCTAATTATTGCCCCACCTCCTTCTCCATAAGAACCCTTTATTTTAATCATAAAGAATAGTTAAACATGAGATTTTATAAAGATTACCTTAAAAAACAAAATAATCTTTAGTAAAGAAAATCTGCTGTTCAGAGCTTATCTCTCACCTAAAGGTGGGAGCTTTTACGCTCTTCACTTTGATAAGCAGATTTTCAGACTCATAATGCTACTGGCTAAGGCCAGGGGCTTTAGACCCATCGCATTCTGAGTAATTATTCCAGATTAATTCTTATTTCATGTTGGACTGCATAAAAAACTGCACAAAAAGTTTTATAAAGCATCTTTGCTTACCAATGTGGTTATGAAACAACTTATTGTCAATGAATTTAAAGATATTTTAGGTCAGAAAGAAACAAAAAATCAAGTAAAGTCAGCCCTATTAGTCGGGAGAAATATTGTAATTGTTGGACCACCAGGAATTGGTAAGACTACTTTAGCAAAAAATATTGCTAAGCTTTTACCCAAATTAGAAGTAAATAATTGTGGGTATAATTGTCTTCCTTCCAGACCTGTGTGTCCTGTTTGCAGTAATTCAAAACAAAAAAAGAAGACTACAAAAGGATCTGAAAGATTTGTAAGATTGCAGGGTAGTCCTGACCTGACTGTTGAGGATATAATGGGAGATATTGACCCTATTAAAGCATTAGAGTTTGGAGCTACATCTCTGAAAGCTTTTACTCCAGGAAAGATTTTCAAAGCTAATAATGGTGTTTTGTTTTTTGATGAATTAAACAGATGTCCTGAAAAACTGCAAAATGCATTGCTTCAAGTTTTGGAAGAGAAAAAGATGACTATTGGTGGATATGATGTGGATTTTGATCTTGATTTTATTTTTATAGGTACTATGAATCCAGAAGATACATCTACTGAGCCTTTGTCAGATGTTTTTATGGATAGGTTTGATATTGTATATATGAGTTACCCTGAAACTGTTGAGGCTGAAAAAAGCATTGTTGTTGAAAACTGTGCAAAATTAGTAAATTTTCCAGATCAACTTTTAGACTTAACTATTAAGTTTATCCACAATCTAAGAGCAGATGAGAATCTTGAAAAGAAACCTAGTGTAAGAGCAACTATTGGTTTGTATGAAAGAGCTCAGGCCAATGCAAAGTTAAACAAAAATGAAAGTGTAACTTACCAGGATATTAAAGATACTGTTGTCTCAGTGCTTTCACATAGGATTAGACTTAAGCCTTCTAAAAAATATTTAACAAAACCAGAGGAATATATTAAAAGAGAATTTGGAGAGTTTTCAGATAGTTTTGAAAATCTAAGTGATGGTCCCTGAGGATCATGTTGAAATAGACAAGACAGAAAGCATTGAAGCTTTAAAGGGTAAGTTATTGTCTGATTTTTCTGATAAAAAGTTGATGCGCTCTGTTCTTGATGGGGATAAAAAAAATATTGAAGATGGAAAATTAATTTCAGATTCTATTGATTTAGGTGTTGGATCATTTACTCCTGATTTAATGTTTGAAAAACTAGTAAACAATTATTCTTTAACTGAAAAAATGTATGGTCAAGCTTTTATTAAGCAAATTCTTGGTTATGAACCTGGCTATCTAAAAAAAAACATCCATATTCCTGAGTTTAAAAAAGAGCTCAAAAATGTTATTAAAGAAAGAATAAAACAGCTTAAAAAAAAGGGGCTGGTTGATGAAGACGGTTTTGTTTTAGATAAAGGTCTAGAGCTTGCTTCACTTGTGCTTTATGTAGAAGAGCTTGATAATTTAATGCCAGAAGGATATTTAGGAAACAAGGTCAACAAAAAAAAGAACTTATATGGTGATAAAGAAGATTTCACAAAATTTAAAGATCATAGATTTAAGGATTTAGCTATTCGCAAATCTATTAAAAAAGGTATTAGGCGAGGTCGTAAAAAGCTGCTTGCAGAAGACCTTGTAGCATATAAAAGAAAAAGCAAAGGCCTTGTACATATTATTTACGCTATTGATTCATCTGGCTCTATGAAAGGAGGAAAAATTAAACAATGCAAGAAGGCAGGGATTGCATTAAGTTATAAAGCTATCCAAGAAAAGGACAAGGTTGGTTTGATTGTATTTGGTAATGAGGTTAGAGAAAAGATAAAACCCACTCAAGATTTTCCAAGATTAATAAAAACTATTGCTAATATAAGAACTTCAAATGAGACAGATATTGCCAGCACGATTCAGCAAGCTATTTTACTTTTTCCAAACAAGAAAGTCACAAAACATCTTATTTTACTTTCTGACGCACTGCCAACAAAAGGAGAAAATCCTGAAAAGAAAACATTAAAAGCAGTTTCAAGAGCCCGTTCCAACGATATCACTATAAGCTTTGTTGGTATTGGACTTGACAAAAAAGGAGAACAGCTTGCCAGAAAAATAGCTGAACTTGGACAAGGAAGACTCTATAAAGTTAGTAATTTAGACAATATTGACCAATTAGTTTTACAAGATTATTTCTCAGTAGTATGAACTGCAATACAGTAATTACACCCGAGAATATTCATGTTATCTCATATAGATTTTAGCCCATAAATATTTATAAATTTGGATTATGTTTAATTAATTAGATTTTAATGGATAACAGACCAAACTATTTTAAAAAAATTAAAAAGAGAGATGGAAGTATTGCAGACTTTGATCCAGAAAAAATAATTGATGCTATTTATAGTGCTACAGTTAGTGTTGATAAACCAGATAGAAGAATTGCACAAGAAGTTACAACAAAAGTTATTGAAAAGGTAAGTCAACAGATCAAAGATGAGATTCCAACAGTTGAGCAGATTCAAGATACTGTTGAAAAAACCTTAATGATCCTAGGTTATTCTGATATTGCAAAAATGTATATTTTGTATAGAAGTGAGAGAACTGAACTTAGAGAGAAAAAACAACTTTTGGGAGTTAAAGATGATTTAAAACTTTCACTTAATGCAATAAAAGTACTAAAAAAAAGATTCTTAAGAAAAGATAGTCAGGGAAATGTTATTGAGTCCCCAGGAGAGATGTTTAGAAGAGTGGCAAAAGATATTTCTCTTGCAGATGAGAAATATGGTCAAGATCCAAAAAAATCAGAAAAAGTTTTTTATGAAGTAATGGCTAATCTTGAATTCTTACCTAATTCACCTACACTGAGAAATGCTGGCAGAGAATTACAGCAATTATCTGGGTGTTATGTACTCCCAATAGAAGATTCACTAAAAAAAATATATGAGACTCTAAAGCTTACTGCATTTTTGCATAAAGGAGGTAGTGGCACAGGAACTAATTTTTCATGTATTAGACCAAAAGGTGACCCAATTAAAAGTACAGGAGGCATTGCCAGCGGCCCTGTCAGTTTTATGAAATTATTTGATTATTCAACAGAAATAATCAATGAAGGAAGCACCCGAAGAGGAGGGGTGATGGGCATACTTAATATTGACCATCCAGATATATTTGAGTTTATTTCTGCAAAGCTTGATTTTAATGAATTGAACAATTTTAATATTTCTGTAGGAATCACAGACAAGTTTATGGAAAGTTTGAAAAAAGATGAAATGTTTGAACTTATTAATCCACATACAAAAAAAACTGTCCAGAAAATTAAACCTCAGGTAATATTTGATAGGATTATTAATAGTTCTTGGAAAAGTGGAGAGCCAGGAGTAATATTTCTTGATTCAATAAATAAACATAATACTTTACCTGGAGTAGGTAAACTACAAGCTACTAATCTTTGTGGTGAAGTTCCTTTATTTGGTTATGAATCCTGCATTCTAGGAGGAATTAATCTAGCAAAAGTGCTTAAACACCAGGACGAATGGGAGATTGACTGGGATAAGATTAGAAGGATTACCAGAATTGGTGTGCACTTTTTAGACAACTTGATTGACAGAAACCATTATGTGATGGATAAAATGAAAGAAATTTCTCTTGCAAATAGAAAGATTGGTCTTGGTGTGATGGGTTTTGCTGATCTTTTGATAAAATTAAGGATCCCATATAATAGTCAAGAGGCAGTAGATTTGGCTGAAAAGATTATCAAGTTTATTAGAACTGAGGGGTTAAAGGCATCTGAAGATCTTGCAAAGATAAGAGGTGTCTTTCCAAATTATGACAAAAGTGTTTTCAAGGACAAAGATATTAAACCTAGAAATGCAACTATAACAACCATTGCTCCAACAGGGAATAGAAGTATTATTGCAAATTGCTCTTCTGGTATTGAACCATTATTTGCTTTGTGTTATGTTAGAAAAAATCTTCTTGATCTGGGAGAGGATGAGTTATTTGAGATAAACAAGGAGTTTGAAAGAGAATTAAAAAACAAGGGTATATACTCTGATGAGTTGATGAGAAAGGTAGCTCAAAAAGGGGGAATTCAAGAAGTTGAATTACCAAAAGATATTAAAGAGATTTTTGTTACTGCTCTAAATATTGCTCCAAAGTGGCATATTAAAATACAGGCAGCTTTTCAAAAATATACTGATAATGCAGTATCTAAAACTGTTAATTTTCCTAATAATGCCACAAAAGAGGATATCAAAAAAGCATTTATGCTAGCATATGAAACAAAGTGCAAGAGCACAACAATTTACAGGTATGCAAGCAGAGATAAACAAGTGTTAAATATTAGTGAAAAGAAAAAATGAAGTCAGAAAAGCTTAAAGAACCAGTTATGAAGGGCAATTCACTGTTTGTACTTAAACATAGGTATTTGAAAAAAGATGAAACTCCCAAAGAATTGTTCTGGAGGGTTGCAAAAAATATTGCTCAAGTTGATTTAAGATATACAAACAATGTACACCAAACTGCAGAGGAGTTTTACAAAATGATGTCTACAAGCGTTTTTCTACCTAATTCCCCAACATTACTAAATGCTGGAAGAGGTTTTCAACAATTATCTGCTTGTTTTGTCCTGCCTCTAGAAGATTCTCTTGATTCAATTTTTACTACATTAAAACACGCTGTAATAGTGCAGTCTGTAGGAGGGGGAACAGGTTTTAATTTTTCCAGTATTAGACCTGCATTAGATAAAGTTGGAAATGTTTCTGATGTTGCTGCAGGCCCGATTCATTATATTGAAACATATGATACAGCATTAAACAGAATTATGCAGGGCAGTAAAAGACATGGTGCTAATATGGGTGTGCTTAATATTGACCATCCTGATATTGTTGATTTTATCAAATTAAAAAGTGAAGATGGGAGGATTAAAAATTTCAATGTATCAGTTGGAGTAACAGATGAGTTTATGCAGAAAGTTATTGAAGATGACAGTTATGTTTTGGTTAACCCAAGAAACAAACAAATATTAAAAAGAATTAAAGCAAACAAAATATTTGATATGATTGCTGAATGTGCCTGGAGAACAGGTGATCCAGGACTACTATTTTTAAATAGAGTAAAAGAATCAAACACAACTCCTCAAATTGGAGAGATAAATGCAACTAATCCTTGTGGTGAGCAACCACTTCTTGCCTATGAATCCTGCAACCTAGGTTCTATTAATTTATCTAAAATGGTTGAAGATGGAGAGATTAACTGGGACAAACTAAAAAATACTATACATGAAGCAGTACATTTTCTTGATAATGTTATTGATGTAAACAAATATCCTTTACCTGAAATTGAAAAAATGTCCACTTCTAATCGTAAAATAGGATTAGGTGTGATGGGGTTTGCAGACATGCTTTTCAAACTTAAGATAGTTTACAACTCTAAACAAGGAGAGGAAACTGCAAAAAAAGTTATGGAATTTATTACCAAACAAGCAAACAAGGCTTCCCAAGACCTTGCAGAAATTAGGGGGGCTTTTCCAAACTTTAATAAGAGTATTTTTAGAGTGCCTAGAAGAAATGCCACAGTAACTACTATTGCACCAACAGGAAGTATATCTATTATTGGAGGATGCTCATCAGGAATAGAACCTGTTTTTTCACTTGTTACAAAGGCAAATGTGCTTCTTGATGCTGATCATAAAGGTTCTAGTATTACTATTGTTAATCCTGTTTTTGAAAAAGAGTTAAAAGAAAGGGGTTTGTATAGTAAAGAATTAATGGACAAAATTGCCAAACAAGGCACAATTAAAAAAACGGATTTGCCTAAGGATATTAAGGAAATTTTTATTACATCTCACGATATATCACCACAGTGGCATATTAGAATTCAAGCTGCATTTCAGCAGCATACTGAAAATGCAGTGTCAAAAACTGTTAATTTTCCTAATAATGCTACAATTGATGAAATTAAAGAAGCATTTATACTTGCGTGGAAATCAGGATGCAAAGGTACAACAATTTATAGAGACAGGAGTAAAAAAAACCAAACTTTATCAAAATGAAGAAGATTAAGAAAAGAGATGGATCAATTGCAGATTTTAATGATGAAAAGATTACTAGAGCAATTTTTTTGGCTTCAGACTCAGTTGGCAGACCAGATCCTAAGTTAGCAAAAGAGCTTACTACTAAAGTTGTGGCACAACTTGAAAACTCTGAAGTTAAAACTCCTACTGTGGATCTAGTGCATGATACTGTGGAAAAGATATTGATGCAATCAGGTCACAGTAAAATTGCAAAATCCTATATTTTATACAGGGAAAAAAGAAACAAACTAAGACATAAAAAGTCTTTGCTCGGAATAAAAGATGAATTAAAATTATGTTTAAATGCTTCAAAAGTTTTGAAAAAAAAGTTTCTAAAGAAAGATAAAGAGGGAAATGCAGTTGAATCTATTGGAGATTTGTTTAGGAGAGTAGCTGAAAATGTTGCTAGTGCAGATAAAAAACACGATTTGGATCCAGAATCTACAAAGGAAAAGTTTTACAAAACTATGTCAAATCTTGAATTTCTACCTAATGCCCCTACTTTAAGAAATGCAGGAAGAAAAACTCAGCAATTATCTGCTTGTTTTGTCCTGCCTATTGAGGATTCTATGGAATCAATTTTTGATGCTGTCAAGTATACTGCGATTCTTTGTCAAAAAGGAGGAGGTGTTGGTTTTAATTTTGGCAATATCCGGCCAAGAGGAGATTATGTTAGTCAAACAGTAAATATTGCAGGAGGTCCAATTTCTTTTATGAATATATTTGATACTGTTGCAAAAGAGATTAGCAACAAAGGATTCAGAGCTTATGGTATGATGGGAATTCTTCCAGTACACCACCCTCAAATCATGGAATTTATTACTGCAAAAGATGATGGTGTTTCCTTAACTAGTTTTAATATGTCTGTTGGATTGACAAAAGATTTTATGAATGCTCTTTTAAATGATCAAAAATATAGTTTAATTAATCCTAGGACTGACAAAAAAGTAGGAGCATTATCAACAAAAAAAGTATTTGATACTATTGCAGAACATGCTTGGCGCACTGGTGAACCTGGTGTCATTTTTTTAGATAGGATGAATAAAGATAATGCAACCCCACATATTGGAAAGATTGAATCAACTAACCCTTGCGGTGAGCAGCCTTTGCTTCCATTTGAATCATGTAATCTTGGCTCTATTAATCTGACTAAGATGTTAAAATTTGATGATCACTGGACAATTGACTGGGAAAGATTGAAAAAAACAGTTCAAACTGCTGTGCATTTTCTTGACAATGTTATTGAAATGAATGAATATCCAATAAAAGAAGTTGAAGAGGTAACTCTTGCTAATCGAAAAATTGGTTTAGGATTAATGGGTTTTGCTGATATTTTAATTAAATTAGGTATCTCATACAACAGCCAAAAAGCTGTAGAACTTGCAGAAGAGATAATGAAGTTTATATCTGATGAAGGCAGAAAAGCTTCAGAAAAACTTGGACAAGAGAGAGGTTCTTTTCCTAACTTTAAAAATAGTCTATGGGATAAAAAAGGACATAAACATATGCGTAACGCTACAATAACTACTATTGCTCCTACTGGAACTTTATCATTGTTGGCTGACTGCAATGGTGGCATAGAGCCTTTATTTGCATTGGCATATACTAATAAGTCATATAACAGAAAGGATGGAAAAGCTGAACTAGAGATGGTTGTGATTAATAAGATGTTTGAGCAGGAACTAAAAAAAAGAGATTTATACAATGGAGATGTAATGAGAAAAGTAGCTCAAAACGGAACTATCAAAGAAATGGATTTTCCACAAAAAGTTAAAGATGTCTTTGTAACTGCTCATGATATAACACCAGAGTGGCATGTTAGAATTCAGGCTGCTTTTCAAAAATATACGGATAATGCAGTATCTAAAACTGTTAATTTCCCACATGATGCATGTGTTGATGATGTAAAAGATGTTTATTTACTTTCTTACAAACTTGGAAGCAAAGGTATTACTATTTACAGAGATAAAAGCAGAACTGAACAAGTTCTAAATATTGACTCTGGAAAAAAAAAGAGGAAAAGTGATGGAGGATAAAGCCAATTTAGGATTAATTCACTTGTATACTGGTAATGGAAAGGGCAAAACAACTGCATCTTTAGGTCTAGCACTGAGAGCTATTGGTCATGGTTATAAAGTATATATTATCCAGTTTCTAAAAGGGGGAGGCTATACTGGCGAAGTTATCAGTGTTAAGAGTCTTGTTAGGGATTTAATGTCTATTGATCAATTTGGAAAAGATTGTGTAAAAGAGCAGCAGCAGCTTAAGCTGCCTGGTTTTGGGAATGGAAGTATGGTTAGAAATCATCAGTATTGTGGTGAATGCAGGTATTGTTTTTCAATAGATGAAGCTGAAAAAGCACATGCAAGAAAGGGATTTAAACTTGCAAAGAAACTAAGCAGTTCTGGAGAATATGACTTAATCATATTAGATGAAATATGTGGGGCTATTAGCCAGGATTTAGTTAAATTAAATGAAGTTTTGAATTTGGTTGAAGATAAACATGAACATACTGAACTTGTTCTTACTGGAAGAAGTGCTCCAGAAGAGTTGAAAAAGATAGCACATTATGTTAGTGAAATCAATAATATTAAACATCCTTTTCAGCAAGGTATTGAAGCAAGAAAAGGTGTTGAGTACTGATTATTAACTCTACTGAATTTCTAAATGTTTTTTATGGATTTTAGGCTAATTATAAGAGTATCAGATTCACATTTGGTTGAAGTGTATGTTAAAACATTAAAAAAATTGAAAATAACATTATTAAACGGGCAAAGTCAAGTTAATTGTGGTTAGCTCCATAATACCGGTTCAGTCGCCAGTTTGCTAAACCATCTTTCATAATGTATGGAGTTTAATTTGACGAAGGCAAACTGTTCCCCACAGACTCTTACGATTCTGTCATTACCCTATTGTACCAATAGGTACATTCCGATATAGAGAATTTTGAATGCATTCATTCAACTTTTATTTGTT
>JAANXH010000008.1 GCA_018263355.1 Candidatus Woesearchaeota archaeon | reverse complement strand
AAATAATATGTCCCTTATATATTTTATGGTAAAAAGGAAATATTGTGAGTCTCGCTCTTTTTTTTAAAAAAAAAAGGAGGTGATCCATCCGCAGGTTCCCCTACGGATACCTTGTGACGACTTAACCCTCCTCACCGAGCTCGAGTTCGACATAACTAAAAAGCTAGGCCTTACTCAAACCCAACTCGGGTGGTTTGACGGGCGGTGTGTGCAAGGCTCAGGGACGTATTCACCGGACGCTGTTGACGTCCGATTACTAGGGATTCCGGCGTCATGAGGGCGAGTTGCAGCCCTCAATCTGAACTAAGATAAGGTTTCGAGGATTAGCTTCTCCTTTCGGAGTTGCATCCCATTGTCCTTACCATTGTTGCGCGCGTGTAGCCCAGGGGATTCGGGGCATACAGACCTACCGTAGCCTGCACCTTCCTCCTTGTTTCCAAGGCAGTCTCTACAATGTGCCCAGTCCTCTGATAGAGCTGATGGCAATTGTAGATGCAGGTCTCGCTCGTTGCCTGACTTTCTGTCACTTCGTTCCGAGAATTTCGTAACGAAATTTAACAGGACACCTTAACCGCCTCAATGCTTGAAGCATTAAGGTTACGGCACGAGCTGACGACGGCCATGCACCTCCTCTCGGCTCGTCAGGTAAGCCCTTTAGACTGACCTTCATTCTGCCGTCGCTCCTGGTGAGATTTCCGGTGTTGAGTTCAATTAAACCGCACGCCGCACCCCTTGTAGTGAGCCCCCGCCAATTCCTTTAAGTTTCAATCTTGCGACCGTACTTCCCAGGCGGCGAGCTTATCATCTTCATTTCGACACTGCATATTCATGTTGGAATATGCAACACCTTGCTCGCAGCGTTTACAGCCAGGACTACTCGGGTATTTAGCACCTTTTTAAGCTTAAGATTTCTTCAATGTTGCAGTTTTTTTAAATTGCAAACACAATCACTGAAGATAGTGCAACTTTGCATAGCAAATGTTGCACAAGCCGTGTTTTGGTCCAGCTTTTCTTAAAAGGTGGATCTAATCCGGTTTGCTCCCCTGGCTTTCGTTCCTCACAGTCAGACCCGTTCTAGTCAGACGCCTTCGCCACCGGTGGTCCTCCTAAGATTATAGCACTGTAAAACCTCCTAGCGTTTTATAGTTCCCGAACGCTAGTGAGGATATTTTACCGCTCCCTCAGGAATTCCTCTGACTCCTCCCGGTCTCTAGTCCTGTAGTGTCTCTTGCACGCCGTTAAGTTAAGCCTAACGATTTCACAAAAGATTTGCAGAACCTGCTACGAACGCTTAAGGCCCAATAATCATGGCCCCCACTTGTGGCGCTGGTATTACCGCGGCTGCTGGCACCAGTCTTTCCCACCACTTATTCTCCAAGATCTGTAAGCCGAAGGGTTACATTCGTAAATGTCCCCATTTTCGTACTTTACTCTTGGAAAAAGCCTATACATAGTATAGGCACTTAGGATCCCCTTATCACACTTACGTGCAGTGTAAAGGTTTCGCGCCTGCTGCACCCCGTGGGGCTAGGACCAGTATCTCAGTGTCCTTCTCGGGGCTACCTCTTTCAAGGCCCCTACAGATCATCGCCTTGGTGGGCTTGTACAAGCGCTAGCTTTTGCAATCAGCAAAAACTGATTTTTGCGCTACATTACCCCACCAACAAGCTAATCCGCCGCCAACTCATCCTTGAGCGTTGCCTTTAAAGGAAAACACATTACAGTAGAATTCCTCTATCAGGTCTTAGCCTCAGTTTCCCAAGGTTATCCCTGTCTCAAGGGCAGATTATCGACGTGTTACTGAGCAGTATGCCGGTGTTCCGAAGAACCCCTGGACTCGCATGGCTTAGTCGGATCCCAATAGCAGCGGCCTCCAGCAGGATCAACTGGAATTCTTCAAAAATTTGTTTTTTATGTGAAAGTAAAATCCTTCTCAATAAATTGAGATAACTTTCAAAACAAATTTGTATTATTGAACGGTCGCATTAATTTGAGACTCACAAATTTCCTTCATACTTAATTGATCATCAAGTACTCATTATCTAAGATGGAGTTGATTGAAATTCAAATAAAAATTTGAACTATGAATATAAGGTAAACAAAACCCATTTATAAATTATTTCTTTTTTTGCCTTCTCTTCTTTCTCTTTTTCATACGTTTTCTTTGCCATTTCCAACGCATTTGGCCTTTTTTCTTCCAACGTCTTGAACTTCGTTTCATAAAATAGTGTAATCTATGTTTCTTTATAAATGTTATTGATATGTTGCAAAGTCAACTATTCAGTGTTAGCTCCATTAATACCTGATTTGAGTGAAAGAGGCTGCTATTAGTTAAAAGCCAGGTTTTAACTTCGGAATGTACCTATTGGTACAATAGGGTAATGACAGAATCGTAAGAGTCTGTGGGGAACAGTTTGCCTTCGTCAAATTAAACTCCTCACAATATGAAAGATGGTTTAGCAAACTGACGATTGAACCGGCATTATGGGGCTAACCACAATTAAGTAGATTTAACCTTGATATGTTCCAGGGTTGATTTTTTAGTCAATATACAAAATTAGTATTTAATCCTGACAATGGTGAGGGTCAATGCTTCTATAAGGTATTGGGTTACAAGTAAGTAGATCAGATATAGATTTAGAAATAGGGACAGACCGATATCAATCTGGAGTTTTACTCTGATGTGGCTTTCCCATATTCCCTATTGTTAATTATCTTCACAAACCAACTAATCTGGACAAACCTGCTTTTTTAGAATATATCTTTGTTGATTCTAAACTCGCAGGATGCATCTTGCCAACAAAACCTTCTAAATCAAATTTCACCCTAAATTTTCTTAATCTTCCATTATCCAGGGAAACATCATATCTGCCAAGTTGCATAGTATCTCCCTGACCTAATTCAGCTACCCCAGATCCAATCTGGAACAGGAAGTAATTATCATCTTTTTTTACTAGGTAAGCCAATCTATCCTGTCCTTCATTAGATCCAAAATCCAAAAACAGGTATTCAAGTGGACCATTAGATAACTGACTGTTAAACAATGTTTCAGCATTTAAGCGAGCTTCATTGTCTGTAAAAGCGTACCCGTGATGCAGTTTTGTCCTTATATTTGCACATAGAATATCCTTATTTGCCTTAACAGGCATAACCTTGAGATCTACTGCAATATGGGGTTGTCCAGACTCATAAATCTTAAGAACATCTCTTTTTTTTCTTTTATCTATTGGTTTACTTGGTTTTGATCTCATCATTTTTTTTCTTTGTTTAAGATCTTCGAGCTGATTTAGTTGACCTGGTGTCAAACCATTAACTGCATCATACAATCTAGTAAAATCTCCTGCAAGAACCTTGCCTAACTCATCAATAATCTCTTGCTTTTCCAAATCTTGTGTTAGAGCTTGATAAGCAAATCTTCCTCTAAGTTGATCATAGGCAGTATCATCTGAAACCTGTTGTGTTTCAGCCTTATCTATATCAAACTCCCTAACAAAACAATCAAATAATTCCTCTACAAGCATTCTTGAGACATAATTTTCATGGAGTTCATCCTCATTTTGCAGGCAATTTTGTACAAGCAATTTTGCTGCCAGACTTTTCATTGAATACTCCTCAATATTGGGGTGAAGCACAACTTCATCAATACCTTCAATATGTAAAGCTGAAGCCAGATCTTTGTAATCCTGATTTTCAATATAGTCTTTCACACGAACCATCAAATCACTAAATTTCTCCTCTGGAATTGTATGTTCTGCAAGTCCTGTGATTGTGTACTTTCCATCAGGAAATTCACCCAACAAATCATTTACAAGTCCACCCATACCAATACCCAAAGCTCTTGCAGTAGTTATTGGCAGAGATTCATCTAAAGTTAATTCATTAATATCTCTATTCAGGCATAATGCTGCAGCTGCAACATCTCTTTCATAAACTTTCAGTCCATCCAATATATCAGTCTCAGGACAAAACAATCCCTGAATTTGTTTCAAATAATTTTTAAACTCTTGTTTCATTTTTCCATTTCTTGTAAAGCATTATATGCTATTCTCATCACTGCCTGATATCCATTGATAATCTCAGCATTTTTAGTGTCTTTAAACATCCTAAATCTTAAAAAATCACTACCTCTATATCTTGCACTTCCTCCAATTATTACTCTGCTATCATCTGCATCAAAATCAAACAAAGCAAACCTTCCTTGATCATTAGTTAATGCTTCTAATCCTTCTCTATCTCTATCTGCAAAATACAAATTAGAGCTCATATCAGCAACACTCATTTCTTCTTGTTCTTTTCTCCTATCTAAAGGGAGTTCAAGTTGTGAAAACAAGTAGTCCTCAATATGATCTCTTTCAACAGGAATATCCTCATATGTTTCTGATAAAACCTGCCATGCTAAAGAAGCGCCTGTAAAAAATGCATTCCATGATACAAATGCTCCAGGCATTTCTGACTTTTCATTAGTCTTGCTCCTGTATTTCCCTTGTCTTAAAAGTGATGCTCCTAATTCTCTTGGCATGCTATTAAGAGCTTTTGCATTATATGGTTGCATTGCTCCCAAATCATCAATATTTTGAAAAGCATCACTTTCCCTAACTAATCCATAATTCTCTTGTGTTTGTTCTACAAATTCTTTAAATGACATTTTCTCTCACCTTTTGTGTTTTATATTTGTTTTAAATCTAATCCTGGATTCATCTAGTCTCTTTGGTAATTCTGGTAGTTTCATATTTTCTAATTCTTCTCCTTGGTTTGCATATGTTCCAGTCTAGCAAGTGCTTCAAATCCTGTAAAAAAGGAATCCTTGTAAAACTGATTGTGATCTTCTGTATAATTTCCAATACCTGTTTTATCTCCAACAAAACCTAGTGATTTTTCAGTCAGAAATTTATATGCCCCAATTTTTTGGGCAACCCGTGCCAATATGGTTCCAGCTTTACCCGTTTTTGGATTAAATTCATCCAACACAGCGCCAACATAATTAACAAGAATCATGCCAAAACCATCAATTGTAAACTCGGTTCTATGTCTTTTTATACAATCTTCCAGCAATTGATTTGTTCCATTATTTGATTCATGCTCAGATTCAAATTTTTGTCCCATAAAATAAAGTGAATCTTGGCTAGACAGATATTCAGTATCTTTTATCGCAAAATAATCTCCTTCTTGATTTAACCAATATTCAATTCCATCAGACTTACCTAAACTATCAAAACCCTTATCTCTCAATCTGTTTTGTACTTCTCCTCTTGATATAACAACAGTATTCTCTGTTTCATACTCCTTGTGCATATCGTTTAATACTTCTCTTGCAGGTTTTCTCCAAACATCTCCTTCCAAATACTTGTCTACCCTATCAGTTAAACACAAGCTAGTTTGCATTGCTATCACCTTCTACTTGTTGAGTACTGTTTATGTCTGGCATTTGTATTATTTCATTAATTGCACATCCTCCTGTCTTGAAACTCTCATAGAATTTGTTGTGCTTTTCAGTATACAGTCCAGTATCAAATGTCTTTGATATATAACTCAGTCCTTTTTCAGCTGCTTTTTTGTAACCTCCTGTACCATAAGTTACAAGAGCAGGTAACATAGATGCAAACAGGGCCGCTGCCATTGGCATAAATATACTTCCAATTAGAGTTCCTGCTGCTAATGTTCCAGTAATTCCTATCAAGTTGTGTTTGTTTTGATTTCCATGTCTATTATAGGAATCTTTCATCATCTGTTCAGTTTCATCAATACAACCCATTGATTCGCCAAAAAAATATGTGAATCCAAAATCTCCAAACGGCGCAATTAAAAAGTAATCTCCTTCTTGGTTGGTCCAATGTTGAAATTCCTTTTCTGTTTTTTTATACTCAAATCCCTTGGTAGATAATAAATCTTCAACTGTATTTCTTAAGCCACTAGATCTGTAGTTACCTTGATTCTCTGGATCATAATCCATTGCTTCAAATATCTCCTCCCAAATAAACAAATCTGGTTTATCGACATTTTCTAGGAACTGATTGATAACTGCGTCTTTCTTGATCCTAACCTTATCCATATTTAATCTATTTACAATACTCATTTTATACCTCCATAGTATCTATTTTCGGAGAAAGAGATCCTTTAAAAGGGAATACTCCTTCCCCATAACCACAATATGCTATTTGACTTTGATCTACTGAATAAGCTGCAACAATTGCAGAATACATAAAATCAGCAGCAGCTCTGCAAACCTTGAGAGCAGCATCGTAACCTCCATCAAATTTCAATGATTCCATCTGTGCAATAGACTCAACCAACTCTGAAACCTGTTTGTGCCCTACTGTAGACAGTCTTGATCCATTTTCAAAAACAGAATTAACATAAGGGGAATTAGTTGTAATCTTTGGAAGTTCTTCACCAAGTTCGTTTGCTATTTTGTTGTATAATCTATAAACTGCATATGCTGTACCAGCAAAAACGTCTGTTCCAAACTTGCGATTAAGAGGAAACTCCCTGCCTAGTTCAGTACATAAATCCCAACCTGTATCTTGAATAGCATTAACAAGTTCAGAATTACCATTATTCTCATTCATAAGCTGCACTGAATCCATATGATATTCTATATGGCTTGGTTCCTTGTTCTCCCAACTACCGTAGATAGTAACAGGAGGCGGCATAATTTCTTCTTCAAATTCTGCTCCACTCATTAACCTTTCACTGTGTTCTGAAAGATAATCATCAAGACTCTTCATACCTTGATTCATTACTAGAGGAAATTTGAGAAAATCCTCTATATCCCACGGAGGATTATTAATTATAAGCGTAGTTCTCATTTTATACCTCCTCTGAATAATTAATTGGATTTTGTTGTAACCAAATTCTGTATTTATGCAGGAAATCATTTCCACAGTGACTGCCTCCAAAGACTTCTCCAAATGACATTTTTCCAATTTTTTCTGTTTCCCTTTCAAGATATTTTTGTATGTCCTCTGCAGTAATGTTACTTGGGTCAATATCTGGAAAATCAGACCAATCATCTTTTTGTGAATCATCATCTGCAACATAATCAGGTTGTTGGATAGCATCATCTATATTTTCTTGAGTTACTGGTTCAATATCTGATAATGCAGTCTGCATTAATCTGACAACTAATCCATTGCCATCATAAGCAGCTTTTTTCTGAGGATTCTTGTCTTTTACAATGTAAAACGCTGGCAACAAATATTCATCTTGATTAGCCTGAGCTTGCATAAGAAGTTTCATTCCTAAAGGATCATTATCTGCTGTGTATTTTCCCCACTCACCATCAAAATTCATTCTTTGACCAAGTGTTTGCGGTCCGCAAACTTCACCAAAATAATGATCAATATCAGCTTGATCAATAATAGGAATATCTTCACCAAAACCAATAGCAATAGCATTATATGTCAGGCATGCTCCTGCTAAAAAATAGGTTTGTTCTACAAGAAAATCTTTTCTTAGTTCTGACTGTTGTTCAAGCAATCCTTTTAAATCTGTATTTCCCTGCTCTTCAATTTTTGTTAATGTTTCATCAATATAAGTTAGCCAGGGATTTGCAATTTCCCAATTGCATGCCATTTCATATTGGCTTGTAGCCATAGGTGAATCAACTACAGTACCTAAACAAACTTCTCTTGTTACCTTATCTGAAATTTTATTTAAATTTGCTAATTTGTTTTTCATTTTTCCTCCTTGTTTATTTCTTATCAATAGTAACAAAAAGATAGAAAATACTTATATTTTATCATTAAAGTATATAAATATCTTTAAATGTTTAAATATTTTAGAAAAAGTATAAACTGTCCATGAAATTAAAAAATAGAGAACTTTGAAATACCCTTTCCACATCAATAAATATATTCTGATACAAAAATATTTTATGATTTCAAAGTTCTCTCTGAGAATTTTGTTTGGTTTGTTAAATAGATTGCACTTCAGGTAAGCATTTAACTGCCGAAGGGGGTATTTGAACACAAACAAAAGCTGAATAAATACATCCAAAATTCTCAATACATTTGTTAAGAATCTTTTAGGAGGTAAAATAACTCATTTGGTAGTTCTATTTGTAATAGTGCAACGGTTAATGAATCTCCTGAAAGGCCAAGATTAACATATTTTGGTTTGACCGATATCTCATACTCTCCAATTGTTCCTTTCATCTCACCAACAATGAAACTTCCTCCAGATATAGTTGCAAAGCCTCCGGATTCATACTCAAGATTAACTTGCATATCTCCGATAGAACCTTTGACACTATCTACATAAGTGCTGTTGGGATTGGTGTTGGGAACAGAAGGAGAACTAGTTAAATCCACCTCATGCTTTCCAATCTTTCCTTCAATATCTTTCTCATAAATACTTCCATAAGAAAAAGTGTAAAATTCTGGATCAATCTTAAGATTTATATCTAAACCACAAACTGAAGTATCTATTCCAGAAACAAACCCTGAATAAGGTGAATACATTGGTAGATTATTAATATACTGGACCACTGATGCCTCTACTGGAACATCTAAGGTTATAGTTTCTAAATCTTGCATCTCAATGCACTTAGAATTTGAAGTTGGTAGATTGGGATTATCAAAAGTCTTGTACCCTTGATCACAGCCACTTAATAATAATCCTGCGCTTAGAATAATAGGTAAGATTTTTCTCATCTTGTTGCAGTTTTTGGAGTTTCAATTTTCGCAAAAAGCTCTTCAACCAGATCCTCAGATTTATATTCTCCGCCCCCACCACCAGAGCTCTGTCTATCTCTGTGATGATAAACATCTCTTCCATTAACACCTGCTCCGCAATCCTTACAAAAATTAAAGTCAGCTCTATGATTTACAGCACAGCAAGGATTATTTGCTTCATAAGTCCATCCATTCATAGCAGAAAATTCTTCCTCCCATAATCCGTCTCCTGTATGTTCCTTAAAACTGACCATCTGTTGCTCTTCATTTTTGATAACTGATTTATAGTCATGTTCAATCAAAAATAAATGTGCTTGTAATACATCTTTTATTGCCATTTTCTACTATATAGTAAACTTAGGATTAAATTTAAATTTAGCGTTTAAAATATATAATTGGATATAAATATTTAAACAAATTAGAAAAATATAAATATAACTGCTCATTATTCATAGTTATGAAACGAAAAGTAATCAATATTTCAGGAAACACAATGATGGTAAGTTTACCTGCTAAATGGGTAAGAAAACTTAAAATTCAAAAAGGAGAAGACCTAGAAGTTAAAGAAACAGATCAAGGATTGTTGGTTTCCCCATTAGATATGGCAGACCAGCAGATAAGAAAAATACAAGTAGATGCATCAGACTACAAAAAAGACTTGCAAAGATTTCTATCAGCAATATTTCAGAATGGTTATGATGAAATTGGTATAAAATATGAAGATCCAGATGCCATAAGAAAACTAGTAACAGAACAATTTGTAGGATTAGAAGTTGTAAACTACAAAAAAGAATTTGTCGAGTTAAAATCAGTATCAAAAGGAACAAAGGAAGAATTTGATAGACTCTTAAGAAGAACATTTTTGATAAACAAGCAGATGATATCTGAGCTACATAATGTGTTGTATGAAAAAGATTTTGAGTCAATTAAATTAGTAAGACAAATGGAAAAAACAAATAATAGATTTACAAATTATTGCAGGAGGATTATAATAAAAAGCAGGTCTATGCAGGACAAAAAAACTCCTTTCTTATTTAGTTTTGTGAGCGAGCTTGAAAAAATCGCAGACAATATCCAATACCTTGCAAACAATATGGAGAATTTCAAGCCTCAGCTGAACAAGGACTTTAAACAAACAATTGAGGAAATTGAAAAACTATCTGGTTTTGTAATGAATCAATATTATAAATTTAATATACAAGAAATGTTTGAGATGTATAATCAAAGCAGACAGTTAATAAAAGACCTAATAAAAAAACAAAAATCCTACAATAAAAATGATATTCTTGTTTGCATGTATCTAATAATTATTATTCAAAATATCAGCAATCTATTTGGATACATACTATATTATAAAATTAGTGAATTAGAATAATCAAAAATTAATTGGATCTTTCTCATATATTCTTTTTGACTTTTCTTCCTGTCTTATTTTATCAACATAATAACCAAGTTCTTGAACAATACCCAAATCTATTACATTAGAATTTTCAGCCACACTTAATCTCCATTCAATCTTTTCAAGATAACCATCAATAAATCCATAAAACTGGTTTATTTGTTGATTAATCTCATCATACCTTTCACCCCAAAATGGAATATCTTCTTCAGAATATTTATTCATTGATTTATTTCTACTGATGTCATTTCTTCTCTCAATTAAAGTATCAATATAATCAGGTCTTAAATAAGAAGTGACCATTTTCAAATCTTTGAGAATAGCAGTCAGGTTAAACAATTGGTGTGCTTTTTTCATATATCCATCACTTACTTGCTTTTTACCTGTTTCCATCATTTTTCCTAATTCAATAGGATTCAATTTTGAAGGATCAAAATCCTCCATGCTTTGGTAAACCGCAATTGCACCCACAATATTTTCTAAAACTTCGCTTTCTTCCTTCTCATTCATATCAACTATACAATTATCTGTAAGATGTGACAAGCTAGTAAGACAAGTTCTTTTCTTATCTGCATTATCAAAATCAATACATGAATAACTAAAAGACTCTTGTCCATTTGAATTTCCATTTTTTTTGTGAACTAAATTATAAATCCAGATATCATAATAAGGCAGGCAAAAATCAATTCCAGCTTCTCCAAGCTCTTCTTCTAAATCTGAAATCTTACTTGTTATTCCATTTAAATTATCAAATACTCTTTTTTTATTTAACCCATAAACTTCCTTAGAATTATTTGCAATATCTTCAATTGAATAATCTGGATCTTTATGTTCAAAACCATCAAAAGGGTCTTGTGCATCCATAACAAACATATAAGTTAGATAATTTTCAACAACAGAATCTATTATCTGTTTTCTTTTGCCCGGCTGCATTTGTAATTGATCAGCCACAGTCATTCCTTCTGCATGTTCTGTCAGCATAACATATTTTCTTGAAAGTTTTTGGTAACTAAAAGCAGTCATTGGGGCATCTAGCCAAGGATTTTGTCTCATAATATCACTTACTGTAATCAGCTTTTCAATATTTTCAGGATCAATGTATTTGGCTGCAAATCTTCGCTCTCCTATCCTTAATTTCCATACATCCTTACCAGGATCATATCTTATTGCTTCAAACAAATCTCCTCGAATCTCACCAGCAGCAAGACCCCAATTCTTGTTAACTTCGTACAGAAGCTTGAGGAAAACATTAGTATCAGAAGGTCCATATTTTTTAAGAAGAAGGCTCATATCAATTTCTTCTTGTTTATCCATTGCTTTAAGCATATCAATCAGATTAGATTGATATCTTGGTTCTGAAAGAAAATCTCTCCTCTTACTAAGATGTCGGGATAAATGAGTATCAAGTTTTGAGGAAGCCATTTTATAATTAGTATATTTTCCCCCTTATAAATCTTTCTATTTTTTGTTACTCAAAAGTAGATAAAACTCAATCTTTCTTACACACAAACAGGATATGATCCTTTTGAAATGGTTTTAACAGCCTCTTGTCAACAATCTTAACATGTTTTTCAAGTTTTTTTCTAACCTCCTCAAAAATAATTCTTGGTTTTTTAGTAATATCTATAGAACGAGCTTTCACACATAAAATTCCAAATCCCTCATTTTTAACTAGTTTTAAATTATCTAAAAATACCTCTGCCTGGTGTTTTTGTGCAATATCTTGATACAAAAAGTCAGGTAACTTTATCTTATGAAAATACTGCTTAGGGTGAGCAGCATCTGCTAAAATAGGAATAATATTATTTCTTTTTCTAGCTAAAAACACTAATTCACGCATCATTCTTGGTGCACTATCCAATGCAAAAACACGTCCTTTACTTTTTACAATATCACTGACATGGGAAACAGTAGTGCCTGTTGATGATCCAAGATATAAAACAGAATCTCCTTGTCCAAAATTAAACTGACTCAAACCTTTAGTAATTGCAGCTGCAAGCTTTGATTTATGTGGATCCCATTGCCTGTACTCAGTTCTATTTCTAATAATTGTCCTCTCAGAGTAAACAGTCTCGCCTACAACAAGATTCTCTGTATACAAAAACCTTTTCCTTCCTTTTCTTTTCTCAAAAACCCCAGGAAATATCTCTTTCATTTTCTATTCTTTTTAGCTATTAAAAATAGCTCATTATATTCTTCATACTCATCCTTGTAATAATCTTCATCCATACTCAAAACAGAAAAACCCGCTCTTTTCAATAGTCTTTCTATCTCATCTTTTTCAAACTCAACAAAAAACATCTTCAAGTTCTTATCTAACGGTTCTTTAACAATTGACTCTTTATCTCCTTTGATTAAAGCGAAAAACACTAAGCCTCCCTTTTTCAAAACTCTACTAAATTCATTTAAAACACCAGGAACTTGGTTTTTTTCAATATGAATCAAAGCATATCCACAAAAAATAGCATCAAACTCATTATCTTTAAAATGCAATTTTCTCATATCCATTTTAGAGAATTTTACCTTAGGAAATTTTTTTCTTGCAATATCTAACATTTTGCTTGATAAGTCAATTCTAACAGGAATGCATCCTTGATTTAGTAAAAGAGGAACAGAATTTCCTGTGCCGCAGCCAACATCCAAGACTTTATCTTTATTTTTCAGCATTGAAAAAAATCTTTCAGTAAATTCACAATCATCCCAGTGTTTACCGTAAACTTCTTCATATTTTTGGGCAATTTTATCATAAGTTTCAATAGCAAGTTTTGTCGTCATCTAAATCTCTCCTCTAGTTCTGTTCTATATTTATCTCCAATAAAATCTCCTTTAAAATAGTCTACTCTTGAAGCTAATGAAATCTTATCAGCAAGAGCTCTAGCAACTCTTCCATGGTCACTTCTTTTGGCTTTGGAAATCAAAGGATGTTCATGAATATATCCATATTTTGGGGGCAAAGCTCCAGTTGTTAAATGTCTAAACAAAGCCTTTTCTGCACCAAGTAATTGAATAGTAGATGAAGCCATTGTGGCCATATCTTTTAGGGAACCTGCAGTCTGCAATAATTTTGCACCAATTAAAGCACCTGCTACTGCTGTAATATTTGGACATACTTTGTTCATACTTTGTTCTAAATACTGTGTTAATCTACTTCTTAATTCAAATAAGCTCTTAGTACTATTAGCTAAATCAAAAATTGGATTCAAATCTTTTTCCTTTAGATCTGCCCCCATCAATCCCTTATTTTCAACTTTATTAATCACAGTTTTAACAAAAGCATAATGATCACTAACATTTTCATCAGTCTCAGGATCGTGCAAAGAATACCATTCTCTAAGTCTTTTAACCATCCTGTTTGTATCTTGATTTAAATCTTCAATAGTATTAATACACTGAATAATAAGCTGATCAGGAGTAACAGATTTTTTTATCTTATTTTGAGTAATTTTTAAGTTTGACTCTCTAAATTTATCTTCAATATCTGAAGCTAAACTTAGATCTGGAGTAAGCTTAATTTTATCATCAATCTTAAATCCTATAAATGCATCAGGATTATGTTTTTTAATTAACTGTTCTTCTTGCTCTATCCATAAACCTTTTTCAAGTTTTTTATTCTTATTCAACACATCTTTAAACTCAATTTTATCAATTATCTTAGAATCTTCAATAACAAAACTTGCAAAACATGTTGAGTATAGATATTTCATAGTTTAAGCTAAACTCTGGATTTATATAAAGCTTTTGAACAAAAGGGAATTAAAGGTTGTTTTTATTATTATAAAGTAGTTAAAAAATACAAAGTTTTTTATAGGAGCAAATATTTCTTGTTTTTATGAACAATCCAATCCAAACTGAGCCGCTTGGAGCAAGAGTTATTAGATTATCAGATTTAGTACAATGTGTAAAAACTAATGGGATTGGAATAATATTGAGAGGTCTTGCTAAACCATTGATAAGCAAGGGATTAAATTCAGTAAGTGATATGGAAGATACTCAAAGAAAATTGCCTTTAAAGTATACTCAAAAAGAACTGTCAAGGGATTATTCTCAATTAGTTAATAATTCTTTTAGAGAATCACTGGAGGATTTACTGGACTTTTTCATGCAAGATTCAAATGTAGTTCTTGAATATGGGCCTGGGGCCAATGCAGTACTGTTAAAGTATTGTCCGAATACATTCAAGGATAAAACTTGGTATGCAGTAGATATTAATCAACACGTGATAGATGAACTAGCTAAAAAGAATTTGCCTAACTACAAACCTTTACACGGTTCATCAACAAGTAGAGTTAAACAGATTAAGGAGAATTCGATTGATACTGTAATTGGGCTTTGTTCATTTGATTCTATGATTAACTTTAAAAGGATTGGAGATCTAGCCTCTTTTTATTTAAAAAAAGGTGGTAGGCTCATAATGATACAGGATTTGGCACCAAGCCATAGAACAATATATCATCTATTAAAAAAAGATCCAAATTTGGGTAAAAAAGATCCCTTCGTAGTTTTATTTTCAGAGCACACAGAACACTTAGCCTTTATAGGCCATCCCGAATCATATACAGGGACCAAATTTGGTGTTGAAGATTCCAGAATGTACTTGCAGAGAAGGGTTGCAGAAGACAGTTGTTTGAACTTAATCTATCATTATTTGGTAATAAGTGAGGTTAAAGGTTACCAATGTTTGCACAATCGAATCGGAGAACTTATTACAGAAGAATTTATACGGCCAGGAGGCTTTTCTTATGCATTCACAGTGTTAGAAAACTAATAAAACAAAAATTATAAAAACAGTTTACTAAACTATTTAATTATGCACGAAACATCTATGATTAAGGACATAATTGAAAAAGCAAAAAAGCAGGGTAATGTAAAATCCATAACAATTGAAGTAGGAGAACTAGCAAATATTAAAGCCAATCATCTTAAAGAACATCTTGAAGCATTTGTTGACTGGGAAATAAAAACTGTTGAAAAACCAGCAATTACAGAATGTGAATGTGGCTTTAAAGGAAAACCAAAAATAATCACAAGAGGCCATGATTTTGTATTATTCACATGTCCATGGTGCAATGATGTTCCTAAAATAAAACAGGGAGACAAGATTGTATTAAAAGAGGTAAAATGTGTCTAGCATTTCCAGGAAAAATCATTAGTATACATAAAAAAAAAGCCCAGGTAGATTTTAATGGTGAAATCAGAGAAATAGATCTTTCTTTACTAGATGCAAAAAAAGGAGATTACATAATAGCAAACGCAGGCTTTGCAATAAAAAAAGTACCAGAAAATGAAGCAATCGAAACTTTAAAATTATTAAAACATGAAATCTGAGCAATTATTCTTCAAATATTCTTTTCCCTGTGCACAGGTATTATTAGATCAAAAAAAAATTGACAAAAAAACATATCAGAAACTCAAAAAATTATTTGAACAAAACAAAACCCCAGACAAAGAATTTTTAGAAAAAACTTTCAAATCAGCATTCAGAAGATTAAAATCAATAGCCAAAAAACAAAACAAAAGCTATTGGGACAAGCAGGTAATACAAAACTATTTTCTTTTGCAACACAATAAATTTATTGACAACGGAGATGGAGATTATGCAAAAGCTCCAGAATCATTTAAAAAAATCTGTAAAGTATACAAAGTAAAAGTTCTTGATATTGAGGATAATATACTTACAGTAAACAGCAAAATAACTCCTAAAGTCTTGCACAATTTAGATAAAGTACAAATTAAAGATACAGTCACAATTCACCTTGGATTTGCAGTCCAAGTAATTTGAATATTCTCTGATAAACTTAAAACTCCCACAACTCCAGAAAACAATAAAATAATCCCTATAACCTGTGGAACACTGATCATCTTATCCAGGAAAACAAAATTAAGCACAGTCGTAATTGGACTTGCAAGCAATAAAATACTTGTTGCAATAGTCGGGCTCACAAATTTTAAACCATTATAATATGTAAATACATATCCCATTAATAAAACAGAAGTAAATCCTGTCCATAATATCTGAGAAAGACTCAAACTTACAACCTCTTTAATATTTCCGGATGCAACTAAAAACATTAAAATAAACAAGGATCCAAAAAACATCCTGCCAAATACAACTGTTTTTGCATCCAGCTCATTAAGAGCATTTTTTGAAATAATATTCTCAATACTCCAAAATAAAGTAGCTCCTAAAATCAAACTTTCTCCAAAACCCCAACTAAAAGAATTTATTTTGAGTAAAAGAAAATTCCCTAGTATTATTAGCAAAGCTGGAACCAAGATTTTTTTATTAATATTCTCTCTTAAAAACAAAACAGCCAAAATAAAAACCCAGATAAACATTGTTTTATGGATAAAACCAGCAGAAGCTGAACTTGTTAGTTGCAGACCTTTGAAAAACAATAAAAATGGGATTGACCCACCAAACAAACCTATTGCACTTAACTTAAAATACTGTTTTTTGGACAAACTGAAAATTGTTTTGTCTTTCAAAAGTAAAATTAGTGAGAGTAAAAGCGTGGCAACAGTTGTATTTTTTAAAAATGTAAAAACATAAGGGTTCACACCCTGAACACCAAATTTATTTAAAAAAATAGAAACCCCTGAAATAATAGCTGTCATCAAAACTAGCTTCAACCCTTTTTTGTTCATACAAACCAAAAACATATAGGGGTTTTTATAATTTTTCTTTTAATATTGATTTTACTAATCTGAATTTTGTGATTTAACCCACTAAATTTATAAACCTCTGTTCAATTTTTAAAGTGATGAAATATTCAAAAAAAGTAGGGATTAAAGATTTTGGACTGTATATTCCTCCTTTCAGAGTTAATGTAGATTCTTTAGCTAAGCACCTTGGTGCATCTGATCAAGACATTGATAAACTTAGGCAATTGATAGGTAATCACAGAGAGTTTTCAACTGCTGACTCAACATACATGGATAGTGTTGTGTTAGGATTAAATGCAGTTAGTTCATTAGATAATTTTGGAGATATTGGTCTAATTTTGAGTGGGACTGAAAGTGCCCCGGATAAATCAAAGCCAACCATGGCACTGGTTATTCAAGATGAATTTGATCTAAATAAAGATGCACAAGTATTGCAAAATTCTGCTGCTTGTTGTGTTGGTGCTAACATGCTTTTATCTGGCATTAATTATTCAAGCTTGACTTTTAATAATACACTAATAGCAATAGCAGATATTGCTAGATATGATCCTCAGCTAAAAAATGCATACAAGAAAATAGTGACTCAAGGCAGTGGAGGAGCTGCATTTGTTATTGGGGAAAATCCAATTATTGAATTTTGTAAACCCGGACTAGAAGGCAGTTACTCTAAGCTTGCTAAAGATTTCTGGGTCCCGGATGGAGCAAAATACCCAGAAGTTGATGGACTTATGTCCTGTTTTTGTTATGATCTTGGTGTTATTGGAGCAGTTCAGGATCATTTTAGAAAACTAGATGATCTTGAAGGCCAAAAAAGTGTTAAAAAAAGATTAGAAGAATATGATCTTGTAGTGATACATGTTCCTTTTGTAAATCAGGCAAGAGAAGCATTTGGGTTGCTATATCATTCTGCAGGCTTTGGTGAGTTGGAATATGCTGTTGAAAATGAGTTAGAAAACAAAAAACAAGTATTTGAGATTATTAATAAATCAAAAACTAATTTATTTGATCAAGTATGTGGTTCTTGGCAGCAAGTCCCCAAAAAAATTGGTAATTCATATTCTGTTTCACTTCCAGCATCACTAATTTATGCACTGCAGCAACAAGATAAGGCACCACTTGAAGCACTGCTTGTATTTTTTGGTTCTGGTATGCAATCAATTGCAATTTCTGCCAAGGTTCATCAAGAAGCACTGCAAAGAGCTAAACAAATAAATATTGACTTAAATGATAAAACCATGATCTCGCCAGGGCAATATCTAAAAAACTTAAGGTTAGAAACATCTTTTGGTATGCAAGGTAAATTTAAAAAAACAAAAGTGCAAAGAGGATATCCAGAATATGAAAAAATATAACTTTGTCTAGACTCCGCTAATAGAGGATTTCAAGAATAACAAAATTTCCTCCAAGAATTAATGTCAAAAGTCCAGTTGAAGCAGCAGCAGGGAGCGCATTCTGATTATGAGCAATATAACTCTGGCAATGCATGTATAAATCTTTGCTGACACCAATATCTGGAAAGGTAAAGTATTTTTAAATTTTTTAGAGAATTTTCCTTAGGAGGAGTAAAATTCCATTTAGAAAGTATGAATATATCTTAAAGCTTTATCAACCTTTTTCTTTATCTCTTTTTTCTTCTTGTCTGTAAGCTTTCTTGCATTGCATATCTTATAAAGCCTGGATTTAATTCCACACATTTTTAGAATATCCTTGGTTACAATCTTTGCTCCCCTTCTTCCTATTAACTTTGCAGCAATCCATGGGCTTCCGTGACTAATAATAACCGCAGCCTTGGCATTCAATAAACCAACAGGAACTTTGCCTTTGAACTTAAAAGCAAATCCTGGAATTAAAACCCTGTCAAAAAAGCCTTTTAAGATTGCAGGAGGAGAATTCCACCAGATAGGATAAACAATAATTATTTTTTTGTGTTTTAAAAGGAGTTCTTGAAATTTCTTGTTCTGGTCAGATACATTATCATTACCTGAAGTATAATGTTCTTTCTTTTTCAAAACAGGATCATATTCTATATTATAAAGATCAATCAACTCAAAATCTGCTTTTTTCCTAAGCTCATCCAGAATAGCACTACAAAAACCATCTGAACCAGGATGAGCATAAATAACTAACATAGAATATCTTTATTAGAGCAATTATAAATATTTTCTCTTTAATCTGGCTCTGTAGAAACCCTATGTCTGTGCCTTGATTTGCCGCGGATTTACTCTGTAAATCAAGGCATGGCCAGATGGAGCTGACCAAGTTCCTATCTCTTGAGTGTAGATTTCTGGTCAGTGAAGTAGTGGGGCTTTTACAGAGCTATTTAATTTTGAAAACTATTATTGGTCTACCAGTTTTTCTTCTACACTTCTAATCTTTCCTGCAAGTCCATTTTCCCTGCCTTCTCGATAATCAATATTAATTCTTACAGATATCCTGGGACAATCTTGCCTCATTCTTTCATAGCATTTTGATACAACATCCACGACCTCATACCATTCTCCTTCTAAGATTGTACCCATTGGAGTTAATTGGTAGTCTATCCCAGATTCATCTATTATTTTTAGAGACCTGGCAACATATTTACTAACACTTTCTCCTTTTCCAATAGGAGACATTGCAAATTCCATTAAAACAGACATTTTTAACCTAAATTGCAAAACAGGAAAATGGATATTTTAATCTTGTGGTAAATCTTCATACCAAAACCATTATTAATCCTATATTTATTCATAGTACTATGAAAACAATCCTGTGCTTTGGAAACCCACATCTTAAACAAGATTCACTTGCAATTACACTTGCAAAAAAGCTAAAAATAGAGGGATTCAAATTCAAAATTTGCATTCGACCAGAAGAACTTCTTGAAAATACAGGAAAAGAAATATTAATAATGGATGTTGTAAAAGGAATTAACAAAGTAAAACTAATAACAGACATTGATCAATTCAGATTAAACAAAATAATAACTTTGCATGATATGGACCTTGGTTTTTATCTAAAACTACTTAAACAAACAGGACAGATAGAGGAAGTTAAGGTGATTGGACTGCCACAGAAAGCTGAACAAACAAAAGCAAAACAACAGATAAAAGAATTGTTAAGGAAAACTTTATAAATCTACATATAAAAACAAACATTAATGAAAATACTAAAAAAAGAGGACCTTGCTGAGTTCTTCAATAAACTATCAAAAAAATACCAGATGATAGCACCAGTAAAAGTCAGAGATATCCACAGATATGAAATTATAGATTTATTTGATCAAGTTGACCTGAACTTTATTAACACAGCATATCCAGCAAAATCATTTTTTTTCCCAAATGAATTATTCTCATATAAAAACAACAAAATTAAAACACAAATTTTAGAAACCAAGAGGATTATCTTTGGCATTAGGCCTTGTGATGTAAACGCACTACTGGCAATGGACAAAATATTTATTGGAGATTATATTGATCCACACTATAAAAAATGCAGGGAAAACACATTATTAATAGTAATGAACTGCACAGAAGCTGGAAAAAACTGTTTTTGTGGTGATTTTGGAACCAATAAGTTAGAGAAAGGATTTGATTTAAAATTAACAGAACAAGATGATAATTACATAATTGAAATAGGATCAGAAAAAGGAGAAAAACTGGTTCAAAACTTAAAAAACACAGACAAAAAACCAGAGTTCTGACGTGCTCTTCCGATCTAAATCAATCTTGAAAAAGCAAAAAATCTTCGAAACTGGTTTGAAAATCCTTTTTGGGAAAAAGAAGCAAAAAAATGTTTAAGCTGTGGTGCATGCACAATAAGCTGCCCAACATGCGGCTGTTTTTTTGTTGAAGACATACCAGAACTTAAAGAAAATTGCGGAGCAAGGTGCAGACATCCTGCATCATGTCAATTAAAAAACTTCACAAAAGTTGCAGGAAACCATATTTTTAGAGAGAAAAGATCATCCAGATTAAAACACAGAATATTCCACCAATTAGTATACTACAAAGAAAAATTCAATGATCAAATGTGCGTTGGATGTGGAAGATGCATCACAAACTGCCCAACAGGAATAGATATGTGTAAAATAATAGAGCAAATAAAATGAGTGAATACGAACCAAAATTTTACAAAATAATAGAAAAAACAAAACAAAGTTCAGACACGTGGCTATTAAAAGTAAAAGCAAACTTACCACATGATCCAGGACAATTTTTCCAAGTATCTGTACTAAACATAGGAGAAGCGCCGATTTCAGTATGCTCATACCAAAAAGGAGTAATAGACCTTAACATAAGAGACGTAGGAGGAGTAACTCATGCATTATGCAATTTAAAAGTTGGAGACAAAGTAGGGATCAGAGGCCCGTATGGAAATGGATACCCTATGCAGGATATGAAAAATAATGAAATAGTAATTATTGCAGGCGGCTCAGGCTTTAGTCCAGTTAGAGGAGTAATTGAATATGTAGAACAAAACCCAGATGATTACAATGGCATTACCCTGTTTTTAGGTTTTAGATGTCCTTCTGAAGTCTTATTCAAAAAAGATATTGAAAATTGGATTAACAAATTTGATGTAAACATAACAGTTGACAAATGTGAGCCAGAAGATAATTGGAAAAAAAATGTGGGATTAGTAACAAAAATTTTAGAAGAATCAAAAATCACTAACAAAAACAAAATTGTAGTTACATGCGGACCTCCAATAATGATAAAATTCGTAATAAAAACTCTAAAAAAACTAGGGTTTAATGATAATCAGATATATGTTTCATTAGAAAGAATGATGAGCTGCGGAATACAAAAATGCGGCAACTGTCTTGTAGGCAATAAATATGTTTGTAAAGACGGTCCAGTATTTAATTACCAAGAGGCAAAAGATTTAGTAGATTAATTTGGCAACAACATTGGCACAGACGGACTTTTTCAAACAAAAGTCCTATTCAGTTTGCTTTGCAAACTTTATCTGGCCATTGCTTCATGTGAAAAAAGGCGATGAAGTTGGCCGGGCGAGGCGTTAGCCGAGTAGGGCTTGTATAACAAGACCGTCCGTGCCTGCATCATCATCGCCAACTAAAAAAAACCAATAAAATGACAAACAAACCAAGACTTGGAGTATTTTCAGTTACTGGCTGTTTTGGATGCCAGCTAACGCTTGCTTTTGTAGAAGATATTTTATTAGAATTATTGGATAAATTTGAAATTGCAGCCTTCCCTATGCTAAAACAGGAAAACAGTTATGAAAATTTAGACATAGCAATAATAGAAGGCAGTGCCTGCAGACAAGAAGAAATAGAAGAGCTCAAAAAAATACGAAACAACTCAAAAATTGTAGTCGCGCTTGGAGCATGCGCAAACTCAGGCTCAGTACAATCAATAATTGAAGTTAGCGATAAAAAGCAAGTAATGGAAACAGTCTACAATAAAAAATATAAACAATATAATCCAGTTGAAGTTGGAGGAATTGACAAACATATCAAAGTTGACTTTCATATTTATGGTTGTCCCCCAGACAAAGAAGATTTATTATTGTTCATAAAACAGCTACTTGCAGGAAACATAAAACCAAAACAAGTTGATTATAATGTGTGTGTTGAATGCCGGGCTAAAGCAAATCCGTGTTTACTTCAGGAAGGAAAATTCTGTGTTGGGGCACTAACTCATGGGGGCTGTAATGCATTATGTCCCACAAACGGCCATTATTGTTTTGGCTGTCACGGTTACTGGGAAGACTCTAATGTTGAAGCTCTAACAGAGCTTTTCAAAGAATATGGTTTTGATAAACAGTTAAAAAATATTCTGGCAAAATTTGACTGCACGTCAAAACAAATAAAACAGATAGTAAAATGAAAACAGTAAAACTAGATCATATAACAAAAATAGAAGGTCATGCTAAACTTCACTTAGTAATTGACAATAACAAAATAAAAAAATTAAAACTTGGTGCTTTTGAAGGTGCAAGGTATTTTGAAGGACTTATTGTAGGAAGAAAACAGCATGATGTTCCAATAATAACTTCCAGAATTTGTGGAATATGCAGCTGCATACATGTAACAGCTTCTGTTCAGGCAGTTGAAGCAGCATTTGGAATAAAAGCTAGTCAACAAACCAAAAAACTAAGAGAGCTAATGGTAATTGGAGAAAGAATCAGAAGCCATGCTTCTCATCTATATTTATTTGCACTGCCAGATTACTTAGGATTTGAATCATCAATAGCAATGGCTCCAAAACATAAAAAAGAAGTGAACCAGGCATTAGAACTAATAAAACTTGGAAACAATATAGTAACAACAATTGGAGCAAGGGAAATGCATCCAGTTGCAACAGTTCCAGGTGGATTTACAGCTCTGCCAAAGCAAGAAGAATTAAGTAATTTACTAAAAAGACTAAAACAACAACGAAAACAAGCCATTAGTACTGCAAAGTTATTTGCATCCTTGGATTATCCAGAATTTGAAAACAAAACTCAATACCTTGCATTAGATGATAATGGATATTCAAACATATCTGGAAACATAGTAAGCCAAGATCAAAAAATTAACTCAGATGATTATCTAAAGCATATAACAGAAAAAATTATTGAATATTCAACAGCAAAATTTTCAACACTAAACAAAAAACCATTCATGGTCGGCTCATTAGCAAGACTAAACAATCATTTTAATACAGTAAGCAAAGACACGCAAAAACTAATTGAAAAATTTGATCTACAATTTCCAATTCATAATCCGTTTTATAATAATCTATGTCAGGCACTAGAAATGGTGCATCATTTTGATGAGGCAACAGAAATTTTGGAAAACCTAAAAATAAAACCAGAGCAGCCTGCAGAACTTAAAAATAAATCAGGAAGAGGAGTTAGTGCAGTTGAAGCTCCAAGAGGGTTATTATTTCATGATTACACATTTGAAAACGGTAAAATAAAACATGCAAATATTATAACACCAACAGCTCAAAACCTAAACAACCTTGAGTTTGATCTCTGGAAATATGTTCCAGCATTATTAAAACTATCAGAACCCGAGCTAAAGTTTGAAATCGAAAAACTAATCAGAGCATATGATCCTTGTTTTAGCTGCAGTGCTCACTTTTTGCAATTGAAACTGGAGAGATAAAAAATCAGTATCTTCCTTATTCTTTTTAAATTGATAGAAAATATATCTACAGAAGAATTCTTTCTGACCATACCTTCTTTGCAGAGAAGCATAGAATGAAATAGATGGTGCATGTGAATTTTGCATCTCTTCAGTCATTTTAATGCACTACTTAATTCTATCATTTTCTTATTGTTGTTTTTATCAATTGTTTGAATATAATAATAGTCTTTGGTCAAGATTTTTTTCATATCATAATCTACTTGTAACTACCTAACTCTTCTTTTTTTCTACCAACAATAAACTTGGCCAGTCTATCTTGTTTATGGTACTTGTATTACCAAGGTAGAGTCTTTCTTACCCCATGGCTCCTGTGATGATACATTCAAGAACAAGTCAATATCTGCTTCATCGTTCTCTTTTGAGTTATTTAGCTCATACAGCAGGCTGACATTGTAACTTGTCATATTTGTCCATGAGGTCTGTGATAGTAATCTGTTGAATGATCCAGGTTCTGTTCTGTTATCTACTTTGAACCTGAAGTGTGATGTATTCAATAATGAGTCTGGATGTGTGAATAGTGTGTCATTTGCATATATTGTTAAGTTGAGTGGGATATTACCAATGTTTCTTACAACTAGAGGCATTGGGTTATTATCTTCAGTTGAGTTAGTTTTGGTCCAGTTTATGATTGATTCATTAACCATGTCACAGTGAGCTCCACATGAGAACATCTCACCAAAGTCAGTTGCATTTACAGTCATTTCAATTGCTTGGTAGCTTTCTATTGTGAAATTCCAGATTGAGCTGTTTATTCTGTATGTTCCATCATAGACTTCTACTCTCCAGAAGTATGTCATATCTACCTTTAACTCAGTTGAGCTGGTTATGTTCTCATCTTCTGTGATGTTCTTGAGTACTGGGCTGGTCAAATCAGAGGAGTTGCTGACCCAGATTGTGTATTCAAGAGGATCATTATCTAGGTCTTTTCCATCCCATGTAAACTCTGTGAATAGGTCATGTATACTGTCATTTCCATTAGTTGGAGTCAAGAGATCTATTGTAGGCTTATGATAAGCTTCTGCTCCGCTCCAGAATCCTACATGCGTCTTATAGTTACTACTCTCAGTATCTCCAATAGCAGCTTGTGATACAGACGCATCCGAGCTGTAGGTAGCAGAGCTAATTGGAACTCCACCGCTTGAAACTAGCGTTAACTTGGAGCTATATGTGCTTCCAAGTGTTATGTATGATTGGGATAGACCAACCAATAACACCATCATAAGGAGTATTATAGGTAAGACTACTAGCTTCTTGTCTACCTTAAACCTCTTCTCCTTCCGCGGTCTAGGTGGTCTAATCATTGTCTTCCTTCATCTTCTTCTTTTTAGCTCGGTCGTATACTGTCCAAATGGTCTTAGAGCTCCTGTTGAGAAGCTCTGCAATCTCAGAATTCTTCAGACCGACATCTACACGAAGATAGAATACAACGGTCTCAAGAATTGACAAAGATCGGTCACGCAAAACAGAAATTGGAATCTGGACTAGGGAAGCATCAGCAGGCGGCGAGAAAATATCATCTCCAAGTTTTTTGGCCGCCCTGTTATAAAGTGTCCAGATGTTCCTCTGGTCCCGATTCAGCTGTCTTGCGATTTCCGCATAAGTCAATTTGTGGATCTCTTTGAGATAAACCACAATTGACTCTAAAAACGACAAACGTCGCTGTAAAAAAATAGAGCTGGGTATAAGTATCTCTACAGAAATGTCACTGTCCCTATCAGAATTTGCTCTACTCATCAAAAACTGGCCAGTTTTTTTCTTACAATGTATGTAATGATATAAAAAGTTTTGCATAGAAATGGAAAATTACAAAAAACAAAAGTTTTATATATAATTAGTACTAAAATAAAACTCAAATAGTAGATTTATAGAAATTATAGAGCACTAAAATAGTACTAATTTGCAAAGATGGTTAAAGTTGTAGAGAATTACGGTCAGTATAAGATCACAATACCTAAAACTCTGGCTGAAGACAAGGGTTGGGGATCAGGTACAGTTTTAAGATTTGTTGAAGACCTGCAAGGAAGAGTATTTTTGAAAGTAGTCAAAAAAATAAAAAATGAAAAAACCAAAAAATAGATACAAGGTAAAAGATCCAGAAAAATACTTTTATCTAAAGAATGGTAGAGTCATCAAAAGTCTTGAGGAGCTTCCATATGCAATCCGTGTAATCAAAGAATCAGAATTTAAAGAACATGTTAGTGAAAAAAAGAATGATTTTGCAAACTGGGTAAAAGAAGTATTTGACAAAAATGCCTTAGCAGATGTTTTGAAAAGAAAGTCTTCAAAAGAAGAATTTGCAAATGAGGTTGATAATTACCTAAATCAGGATCGTACCCATGAGTTTTCAACAGCAATAACTGTAACTGCAGTAATATTTATGATAATAATCGCTGGGCTATTTGCACTAAGGCCAACTATCACAGGATTAGTAGTAAAAGAAGAATTAACAAAATACACTGAGCAGGTCAATCTGGACTTTGACCAAAATCAAAGTTTCACTCTAAATATACCAGAACAGGGAGAAATTACCTCACTTACCATATCTGGAGAAATTAAAGGACAGGGATCTGCAGCAATATATTTAGAAGACAAATTAATATATTCTAATGAGAAAAATCTGGTAAACTTAATAACTGGGTTAGTAACTGCTAATGAAAAAACCACAAAAACAAACAATAAATCTAATAAGAAAAATAAAACAGAAAAAATTAAGAACAGCTCAGAAAAAGAGGCAGAAACAGAAATAGTTGTAACAGAATTTACAGATGTTTGCCAGGAAACTTGTTCTATTAATATGAATCAGACTAATTACACAATATTTGTTAATGTTGAAGATGTGATTCTTGAAATTAAAAACATCTCCTATACCCTTAGAACTAAAGAGGAGGTTGACAATGAGCCTCCTCTTTTTGTTCTTTCAGAAGAAATTGTGGTGCAGGGTGAACAAACATATGACTTGAGCCAGTTCTTTCAAGATCCTGATGAAGATTCATTAGTGTTTGTAACATTAGATACAGAAAACCTAAGTTTAGTTGTACAAGATTCCCAATTAACAGTTGTTCCAGATACAGGTTTTACTGGAGAAAAAGAAATCACCGTAGTTGCAAGTGATTCTTATAACACAGTCAAAGATAAGATCAGAATTCTTGTAGTAAACCAAAGCTACAATGGAGAGATAGTAGTTGAGAGTTCAAATCAAGAACAAACACAAGAAAACCTAACTTTAGAAAATCAAACTTTGGAAAATAAAACCCAAGAAACTGTAAGTCAAAATCAAACATTAAAAATAAATGAAACAAAGCTAGAAAACTTAACACCAACAGTTGTGCAAAATCAAACGCAAAACATAACCAAAGATATTAATTTACCAGAAATCAATGCTAGTGAAACAAACATAACAAAAGATCTAGAACAAGAGTTTGCAAATCTAACACAATTACAGGCTGAGGTGGGAAAACCTGTAAAATGGGTAAAAGAGGTAAGTGAAATTAATTTACAAGCAACACCAAAGCCTGTAATCTTTTCTTTAGACATTCCTTCTGAAGCAAAGAATATTGTAATAAAAGAGAAAAGAACAAAAAACAAAGTAACAAAAGAGCTCACAGTAAAGAAAATAAAAGATAAAAAAGACAAAAAAGCAAAACGTGTATCATTCCAGCATACTATTGAGCCAGAGTTTATTGCAGAATTTGAAGTGGAATTTGAAACAGAGCCTCCAAAAGTAGAAGAAAAACCAGCAGTAACTGATGTAAAATACACAAAAGAAATTGTAGTAAAATCAAATGCTTCTGTGCATTATAAAAATGTTTTAGCTTCAACAGAGATAGAAGAAGCACCTAAAAGTATGATTAAACTATACCATGTTGTAAATGCCACAAGAACTCAAGTTGCAATTGATGTGTATAATGACACTAATAATAATGGCAGGATTGACAAAATATACTGGACAGTACCTCAACTCAGTGAGCAGAGTTATGAAGTTAGCATTGAGATACTAAATCTGCAAAGTAATCCTCAGGTTGGAAGCTTTTGGACAACAAATTTTGTAACAGTTGGGCAGGCAGACTTAACAATAGAAGGTTCGTCCGGAACAGCTTTTGGCCAAGACCTTGAATTTGAGGAATTAAAATGTGGAGATACAGTTGTACCAGTAAATTATGATGGAGATAAAGTCACAGTTTCAAACTATGAATGTGGTGATACAAGTTATCATAAAGTTAGAGTATTAACTTCAGGAAAACATACTCAGAAATTCACATTTGGAGGAGCAGTTGCATATGCAAACAATTTTGCTAGTGACTTGCCAAGCACATTAAATATTCAAGGTAAATTAACAAATTCAACAGGCGATCTTGTTAATGAATCTGCAAATTTCATATTTAGGATATATAATGTAAGCACAGGTGGTTCGCCACTATGGACTGAATCTCAGACTTTAAATGTTGATAATGGAATATATGATGCAATACTTGGTTCTGTAACTCCAATTACTTTGGAGTTTGATGAGCCATATTATCTTGGAGTAGAAGTAAATAGTGACGGGGAAATGAGTCCAAGGCTGAACTTAACAAGTTCACCATACGCAAGAAGAGCACATAAAGCAGAATTGGCATTACTAGTAGACAATAATGTGGTTGGAGCTGCTCAGCTTAATGATACAGAGTGTTCTGATGGTCAGATATTTAAAAAAGTAGGTGGTACCTGGATATGTTCAACAGACTCAGGATTAGGAAATGAATCAGACACTCTTGATTCAGTTGCACAAAGAGGATCTAATACAACAGAGGGTTTATCTATAGATACTGATGCAGATAACCTTACAACAATCTCAAATATATTTTACGTAGATGGAAACACAAGTAAAGTTGGTGTTAATACATCAAGTCCTTCGTCTGATTTTGAAGTTATTGGAACTGGAAATTTCACAACAAATGTATTGGTTGCAGGTCAGAGTGTGTGTCTTGCTGATGGAACAAACTGTCCAGCAGGTTCCACATCAGTCAGTCCATGGGTGAATGATTCAAGTGACATATATCCTTTGGACAGTAATCTTAATGTAAGTATGGGCAGCAATCTGTTCTTCCTTCATCCAATATTAAATAGAATTGGGCTGAACACATTCTTCCCAACAACACTTCTAGATATTAATGGAAGTCTAAATGTAAGCTCAATTACTGGGCAAGTAGCAACTCCAACTTTGTGTTTAAATGGGAGTTGCAGAAGTGCCTGGCCATCAGGCACAATTACTGGTTCAGGAGCAATAGGAAGAATAACTTTTTGGACAGGCGAGAGTTCAATTGGTTATGATTCAAACTTTATATGGAACAATACAGATAAGAGATTAGGAATAGGAGTCGGGACCCCATCGCATGAGTTATCAGTAGTGGGCACAGCAAACATAACACAAGATGTACTTGTTGGCAGGAACCTAACAGTCAATAATACAGCGACATTTGGAGAAGATGTTATAATAGCAGGTCAAAGTGCTTGTCGAGAAGATGGAACAAACTGTCCAGCAGGTTCCACATCAGTCAGTCCATGGGTGAATGATTCCAGTGACATCTATCCAAAAGCAGCATTGAATGTGACAGTAGATACAAATTTAATGTTTATCCATCCAGGCATAGACAGGATAGGGATTGGAACAATGTATCCAACCAC
>JAANXH010000007.1 GCA_018263355.1 Candidatus Woesearchaeota archaeon | reverse complement strand
GGTTTCAAAGTTCTCTCTGAGAATTTTGTTTGGTTCGTTAAGTAGATTGCACTTTAGGCAAGCATTTAACTGCCGAATGAAACTGGTATTCATAAACAAATAAAAGTTGAATGAATGCATTCAAAATTCTCTATATCGGAATGTACCTATTGGTACAATAGGGTAATGACTGCATCGTAAGAGTCAGTAGGGAACAGTTTGCTGTCTATTAATATGACTTAATGCAATATCAAGCAGAGTTTAGCAAACTGACGACTGAACCGGCATTATGGAGCTAACATTAAGTTGACCTAACCTTTGGGCTTACATAAGATAAATCTAATAGAAAGTTATTAAAATCATAAATATTCTCTTATTAACTGGGGGAAATAATGGAAATATCCGTAGTAATACCAACATATAATGAAGAGCATAATGTCAAAGTCTTGACATCTAAACTAATTAAGGTATTAGATAATATCACCCAGGATTATGAAATCATATTTGTAGATGATGGCTCAACTGACAGAACATATACCAACTTGCTTAAAATGCACAAACAAAACAAGAAGATTAAAATCATAAGGTTTTCAAGGAATTTTGGACAGACCGCAGCTATGGCTGCAGGGTTTCATCATAGTAAAGGTAAAAAAGTGATAACAATTGATGCTGATCTGCAAAATGATCCTGCAGATATCCCAAAATTACTAAAAAAATTAAATAAAGGTTATGATGCAGTATCTGGTTGGAGATATAATCGGAAAGATAGTTTGTCCAAAAAAATATTTTCAAGGATTGCGTTTTTTTTAAGAAAAATTCTCACACAGGAAAAACTTCATGATCTTGGATGCACACTAAAGGTGTATAACAGTTACTGTTTAAAAAATCTGAATATCTATGGAGAGATGCATAGGTTTATCCCAACCTTATTAAGATGGAAAGGTTACAGGACAGCAGAAGTAAAGGTGTCACATTACAAAAGAAAATATGGGAAAACAAAATACAGCATGGCCAGGGTAGTAAGGGGATTTTTGGATTTAATAAGTGCTGATTTTTGGAGCAAGTATTCAACAAGACCTTTTCACTTTTTTGCTATTTTGGGATTTTTCTTTCTTTTAATTGGGGGAGGAGCGGTTAGTTATGGGTTATTGAAAAATATTTTATTCTATAACAAGTTTTCAGTAGGTCCATTGTTACTTCCTGCTGTTTTGTTTATCCTGAGTGGGATACAGTTTGTATTATTTGGTTTGTTTAGTGAGATGCAAATACGACATTATTATTCAGATAAACCAGATGAGATCTATAATATTAAAAAAATAGTAAAATGAAACAAGAGAATTTATTAAAATATGCAGTGTTGATAGCACTAGTCGTTTTTATTATATCATATGGCTATTTAGCATTTTATCATTCACAACCATTTTTATTTAATAAAGTGGTTCATGAGGATGGCAAATTAACATTGTTGGAAACAATATTCACATTTGATCATTTTCTTGGACAGCTGCCAATGATATTTCTATTCTCTTTTTTTATACCAGGTTCATTTTTGTTGTTTGGGTCAGAAATTGATAAGGGAAAATTGAACAAACCTAAATTAAAAAACCTGCTATTGTTATTGAGTTTTATTGCTATTGTGTTTTTATTGGTTGTGTTTGCAGCCAGTATTAATAGAGTTGGACTAGATGAAACCATAAAAGCCATTTTTCAATTCAGAGAAAATCCAACCACTTATCAATACGGGGGTAACTGGAAAATGATGTTTTTTAGTAACATAATATTATTTTTTTCAACTCTTTTAATTTCAGCATTTGTCAGAGTTGTATTACTAAAACAACAGCCCAAAAAGCAAAAGCTAGCAAAAACATATATTTTAATTGGAATTGTTATCATAATTTTATTAAGTATTTTGTTTAAAATTAATATGCAAGTATTTACCAAACCCAGGTGGTTGGCACATAGTGTTAGAGAGCTTTTGACAAATGGGCTAATTACATTTCCATTAGTTTTTGGACTGTTTTATTTTATTGAAACCAAATATAATAAACCAAAAAAACTCAAAAAAGCCACTCCCTGGTTATACTTTATTTTTATCATAACTTTTGTATTAGTAGCATATAACCTGGTTGCACTAATAAATGTGGACATATCTGGAGTAGCTCAGGCACCAGATTTTGCAAAACAAGGCAAACTATCTGTGCCTTATCTAGCATTTTTTCATTTTTTTGAACATGTATTAGATTATATTTATATAACAATATTAAGCTCTATTTTATACATTTTTGCATTGATTAAAATATGATAATTGTGATTAAAAAACATGATATGAACTATTAGATACAAAGTGATAATATGTGCGGGATAATAGGTTTTAATTTTGAGGACAGAGCTCTTGCAAAGAAGATGTTGGATTTAACAGAGCACAGGGGTCCAGATGACCAGGCTTTGTTCAAGTCAAACGGATTTACTCTTGGTATGAATAGACTTAGTATAATAGATCTAAAAAAAGGAATTTATCCAATTCATAACGAAGATCAGACAATTTTTCTAGTATTTAATGGAGAAATTTATAATTACCTTGAGTTAAAATCAAAATTAGAAAAAAAAGGACATAAATTTTGCACAGATTGTGACGCAGAAGTTATAGTTCATTTATATGAGAAATATGGAACTCAGTTTCTCAAGTATCTTAATGGAATGTTTGCAATCGCAGTGCTAGATACTGAAAAAAACAAACTGTTTTTAGCAAGAGACAGATTAGGAATTAAACCTTTGTATTATTTTTTTGAAGATGACAGGTTTGCTTTCTCATCAGAAGCTAAAAGTATTTTATTAATGGATATTGAAAAGAAAGTAAATAACAGGGCATTATCTTATTACCTTACATTTAGATGCAATAGTTCATCTGAAACAATGTTTAAAAATATCTATAAACTTAAACCAGGTTACTGTTTAGAGTACTCTGACAAGGGTATTAGGGTGCATAAGTACTGGGATTTTAATATAAAAAACACCCACAAAAATCAGGACAGAATACAAAAGGAAATAGTAACAAGATTAAAATCTTCAATCAAAAAGAGGATGATGAGTGATGTTCCTCTTGGAGCATATATAAGTGGAGGAATTGATTCAGGATCTATAGTGGCAATAATGAGCCAGTTTTCACAAGAACCAGTAAAAACATTTTCTGTTTTATTTGATGAGGAAAAAGAAGAAAAACTTTCTGGTGCAAGGTTTTTAGCCCAGCATTATGAAACTGACCATCATGAGCTTGTGATTGGACAAGATTCAGCAAAACTGCTCCCAAATATTGTCTGGCACACTGATGAACCCTTATGTGACCCTACTTGCATCCCAATGTATTTACTGGCACAAGAATCAAAGAAAAAAGTTAGTGTAGTTTTAACAGGTGATGGAAGTGATGAACAGTTTGCGGGCTATGAACAATTTAAGATAATTATGATGCACAATTATGCAAAGAAAATCCCTTTGTTAGTAAGGACAATTATCCCTCCAGTTATTAAATCGATCCCAAAACAGGTTCTGAATTCAGGATTCAAATATGCTTCTGCACTTGGTGATAAAGGAATTGAAAGATTCTCAAGATTTATAACAACAAATAATAAAACAGAGTCTTACTTGAGTGTTGTATCAATTTTTGATGAAAAAGAGAAGTTTAATCTTCTAAAAGAATATTCTGATGACCAAGTTAAGTTTATTGAGAAAAAGTTTGCTAGCAAAAAGAGGTACTTAAACCAGTTGTTGCGAGTAGATCTTGAGTTAATGCTTGCTGAAGGCATTTTAATGAAAACAGACAAAAGTACAATGGGTTGGTCAACAGAAGCTCGGGTTCCATTTCTTGATCATAATCTTTGGGAATATTCAATGCAGATAGATTCTAAATTAAAACTGCGCAGGGGAATTGACAAATACATTTTAAGAAAATCTCTTTCTCAGATTGTACCAAAAAAAGTGACTTCAAGGAAAAAAGATCGTTTTTTTGTTCCAATAGATTCCTGGCTCCAAGGTGAATTCGGGGAGATAGCTAAGCAGATGCTGTCAAAAAAAGAGATTGCAAAAACTGGAGTTTTCAATCATAGCCAAGTTAGAAAAATATTGGGTAATTTTAAAAATAGCAGGCTTTATTATTCAAGACAACTGTGGGCATTACTGTGCTTTCAAATGTGGCATAAGATTTATTTTCAAAGAGATTTTACAAAAAAATCAAGCCTGAGGTTTTAGATGATATCAATTCTTGGCGGAGGAGTAACAGGACTTGCAACCGCATACTATCTGCTTAAAAAAGGTTATGATGTAAAGGTTTTTGAAGCAGAGGATTTTCTTGGAGGTTTTGCAAGTTCAATAAAAATTAATGGAGAATATGTTGAAAAATATTACCATCATATTTTCAAATATGAAACTCATATACAAAAACTTTGCACAGAATTGGGTGTTAAGATTGATTGGTTTGATTCTAAAGTTGGGATGGCTTACAAAAACCAGATTCATGGATTTGGAAGCGCAACAGACTTGCTAAAATTAAAGTTTTTACCAATAACTTCTAAAATAAGATTGGGCTTATTTAGTTTAGGAGTTCCATTGATTAAGGATTGGAAAAAATTAGAAAAAATTTCTGCAGAAAAATGGCTTTTAAAATATCTTGACAAAAAAACTTATGATATTATCTGGAAACCTTTGCTGGAAAATAAATTTGGTAGTTACTGCAAAAAAGTGCCAGCTTCCTATATCTGGGAGAGGTTGTATATGAGAACAACTTCTAAGTCTCATCCTTTAGAGAGAGAAAAGTTGGGATATCTTAATGGCAGTTTTCAGACATTAATTGATAAGTTAGAGCAGAAAATCCTTGACATGGGAGCAGATATTAAAAAATCAGCACCAATTAAGAAGATTAAAACCAAAGACAAGAAAGTAGTTGGAATAAAAGCAGATAAAACCTATAAATCTGATACTGTAATTTCAACCCTGCCTTTGCCTGTTTTCAGAAGTATTGTAAACTTTCCAAAAAATTATGACTCAAATTTAGCCAAGATTAAATATTCTGGTGTAATTTGTATGATTTTGTTGTTAGAAAATAGGCTTTCTGATTATTACTGGACAAATATTCACAATAAATACTCATTTAGATTAATGGTAGAGCACACAAATTTTATTAAAAATGATTTTGGCTCAAACATTGTATATTTAAGCAGATATATTCCAGAGCCAAATCCTCAAATGAATATGCCTGATGCTCAACTATTGGATTTGTATATAAAAGATCTTAAAAAATTATTTCCACATTTCAAGAAAAGTTCAATAAAAGACTATTTTGTATTTAAGGGAAAATATTCAAACCCATTAATAAGCTTAAATTTTTCAAAAAAACAACCAAAAATGCAAACTCCTGTCAAGAACCTTTACCTGATTGACAAAAGCCAGCTTGCCAGATTACAACAAGGAACAGATAATTGCGTAAAGCTTGCCAAAAGATTTGTGTCAAGTTTCTAAATACCATTAAAACCAGACTACAAATGAGACCTGACCAGGTCTATTTAGCATCAAAATCAGAAAAAGGATATGATAATGGCATCAATCAGGTGATCCATTGGTTAGAAGCAATAATCTATATTATTGGCAACACCAAAAGTACATTATAACAATATTTAAATAACCTTTTTCTATCTTAAGTTTATGAAGTTAAAGCTATCTACGCTTGAATTAGCAGCCGGAATTATAGGGCTTTTAGGAATAGGGATTTTTCTGTCAAAATATCCTATTTTTATGTATTATTTTCTGATTTTAATATTGCCTTGTTTTGGTTTGACATATTTATTAAAATTTGATTTCACATTTGTTGAAAGAATATTAATCTCATTTTTTACAGGTTCACTGTTCCTAATTCCAATAGATTTTTTGTCCATAATAAACATTCCAATAAACTCTACAACAATTTTGATAACAACCTTGACCCTTCCTTTGGTTATTACATATTTTTTGAAAAAACATATTAAAATTAACAAAGATATTGTTAGCTCAATAAAGAGTAATGGCTGGACAATACTCTGCATTACTTTAATCATATTAACAACATTCTATATCTGGAAACCATTGTTGCAATCACAAAAATTACCTATGAGTGATCAGGTGGTAAACTGGGCTTTTACAAAAGAAGAAGTAGATGAAATTAATGAGCATCAAAGAATTCCAATATGGGGTTCTGATTTTTCTGGGGGTTTTCCTCTCTTTTTGTTTGACTCTTATTTTTATTATGAAAGACTTGCTACCTTGAAAATAATTCTTCCTTCAGAATTTAGCCTGACCTACATAATGAATACACATGCATTTTTTTCAGTAATAATGATTGCACTTGGAATTTTTGCACTTGGAAAAAGATTAGGCTTAAACAAATTAAGAGCAATTCTTGCAGTAATAATGTTTAACATAAATCCCTTTATAGCAAGTAAATTCGCGTTTTCAGGTGATATAAAAGAATTAACAGCATTTGCAGTTGTACCTATGATATTTTTGGTAATGACTTTGAAAAAACCAAAAAAGTTTTTATTGCTATCCTTACTGCTTACTTTTCTTTATTATTCACATATGATTCTGTTCTTATTTATTTCAGCAATAATTACAATATACTATGTAACACAAATACTTATCCAAAAGAAAATTTTAAAATCAGAACTAAAGTATATTGTTTTAGGAGCTGTCCTAACTTTTTTACTGGTCTCATCGCATCTAGTGACTTTTGCATTAAATATGGACTTTCCTCAATATCTTGACAGAAGTTCAAAAGTCGGAATATCAAGTTTATTCCGGATTTTTATCAAACCATATTTTTCCCAGCCAACTGCATCATTCTCATATAATATAGGGACAGGGTTTAGTATTTTTGCTCTAATCTCTGCACTATCTTTAATGGTATTTAGTATAGCTAATAATAAAAAACAACCTTTGTTATTAATAACTTTGAGCTTTTTGATTTTTATATTAATAATGTCTTTAGTACCTGGAATCGGAAACAAATTACTAGGGTTCATTGGCTCAGACAGAACAAATATAACTTTTGTAATGATTTGTGCATTACTTATTGCATCTTTTATAACTTTTTCAGAGAATCAAGTAGCAAAATTTGTTCCTTTAGTGCTGATGGTGGTTTTGTTTGTTTTATACGCAGGAACAACAAAAAACCAGATGAACAATTGGGTAACTGAAACATCCCAGAATAATGTATTTCAGCCTCAGTACCAGAAATTAGAGCAGCTTGGTCCAGGAAGATTGATTAATTATGGAATATTTGCATACTCAACTGAGACAGCAGTTCCCGCCCTGTCTGAACTGGGAATGATTACTCATACAAATCCTTTTGCCAAGCATGTTGATCCCCAATCTGAATTTAAAGATGGATCTGAATCAAAATTATCCACAAAATATGAAGTTCCTTATATAATAAATAGGTTAAGAACAACATTCACAAAATACATTTTTATCTTTAAGTGCGATAGAGCAAGGCAAGGCTGGCTTACAGAAAAAATCTTTCAAGAATATGAGCAAAAACCATTTAATCTAAACAAAGTGCATCAAGAAGAATGTATTACTATCTACCAAATACCTAAAACAAACTATGTTGAATCAGCTAAAATATCCTTGATTAAATATCCTAGAGAAATAGCATACAACTTTAGTGAAGGTTGGAAACTTATAGGTTTTTTAAACCCCCAGGATTATAATGAATTTGGATATGATTATACTGTGGATACTGAGAGTGATCTTAAGGTAATACCTGACCCAATAGCATATAATTATACATTTATTAACAATGATCACATAAAAATAACTGGTGAATTTAAAGAAGGATGGATTGTGGTAAAGGATACATATTTTAAAGCATGGCATGCATATATGGGAGATCAGGAATTGCTAATAAGAGAATCTAATCTAGGCACAATGCTGATAAAAACAAAACCTGGCAATCAAATAGATCTAGTAATCAAGCCATTTTCATACCAATACTTCTTTGGATTCATTGGTACTTTAACTTTATTAATAATATTTATATTCTCAAGTAGATTATGGGGTAAAAAATGAAAATATCTTTTGTAATACCTGCACATAATGAAGAGAACAATCTAAAGAAGTTAATCCCTGCTTTAGTCAAGGAGCTTGACAAATACATATTTGAAATTATTGTGGTAAATGATGCAAGTAAAGATAAGACCAAAGAAGTAGGAGAAAAGCTTGCAAAAAAGTATAAAAGACTAAAAATGGTTAATAGAGCTCCTCCCTGTGGTGTTGGAAGAGCTCTGCGTGATGGTTATAAAGCTGTAAGTAAAAAATCAGATTGGGTTTTATCAATGGATTGTGATTTTCTTGAAAATGTAAAAGAAATTAAAAGATTGATAAAAAAAGCACAGCAAGGTTATGATGGTGTGCTAGGCTCAAGATACATAAGCCAAGGCAAGCTTGTTAATTATCCATTTATCAAAAAAGTTGCAAACAGGATATATCATGCACTAGTCAGGTCTGTTTTGGGAATCAAGCAGAAAGATCTTACAAATAATTTTAAGCTTTACAAAAGAGAAATATTTCAGAGTATTGAATTTAAATCAAATGATTTTGCAATAAATGCAGAAACAGGAATTCTTCCTGTATTAAAAGGATATGATATAGCTGAAGTCCCAGTTTCCTGGATTCAAAGAACATTTGATACTTCAGATTTTAAAGTTTTTAAGCTTGCACCAAGTTATTTAAAAGTTGCTTTCAGAGCAATTAAACTTAAGTTTTTATCTGATAAATAAGAGAATGCATATTCTGACCTATTAAGAATTGTTTTACAGGCACAGTCAAATTATGTTCAACTAATCTCAATTGCTGAGGAGGAATAACTATGGCTTCATAAACAGGAGCATCAGCAACTGCAGGATCAAACCTGACATTTTGAATAGAAATATTTACTCCATTTTTCAAAAGATAATTTTCAAACTTTTTTCTTGTAAGCATGGGTCTTTCAATAAGATTTGAATCAACATATAAATAATCCACATCATATTTTCTCAACAGTTCAATAGTTCTTGTTTTGTTATTTCCATAAAGCATAACCATTGCATCCGCATACCTCTTATCAACATCAACATAATAATTAGCATGCGTTCTTCTTGCAATAACCAAGCTGCGACCTGTTAAAGCATTAAGTGCAAATGAACTTTCATCATTTCCTAAAAACACTGAGTCTTTTTCTGTGTTAGTTAGTATCCAATCTTCAACTTGAAACATTACTTGCATTTGTGGGTCTGCCTGCCTGCCATAATTCACCCACCTGTCTTTGTTAAAATTAGTATAGCTTTGGAAAATAAGACCAATCAGCAATATTCCCGTGATTATCAGGAAAATCCCATCATTTTTTATGAGGATTTGTAGTGTTCTTAGTCCATATACCAATAAAACAAGATATACTACCCAGTTAACAGTGCCCCACAACAGCCCAGGTGCAATCCAATTATTCAATAGAGGTTTGGTTATTAAAAAATGAGATGTTAAGAGGACGCCGCCAATAAAAAAATATTTTGCAGTTCTTGTCTCAAAGTTCTTTTTCTTAAAACACACAAAAATCAGACCAACTAATGCAACTAAACCAGAAATCAACCTCCAGATTCCTCGTCTAATGAAAAATTTGAACACCATTTGAAAAATCCATCCAATACCTCTTTGAGTAATATCTGAATGAGAATATTGTTGTGAAGGATTTAGAGTGTTCATATTATAAACAAAAATCCATGGGCCAATTAAAGCTAAGGTTATTATTAATGTAATTAATCCAGGTATAAAGTATTTTTTAATTGGAATCTTTTTTCTTTTAATGCTCTCAAAAATAACAGCAAACCCAATCAATCCCACCACAGAAATAAAGCTAAGAATGTGAGATAGCCCAGTAAGTCCTAGAAAAACACCCATCCAGTATTTGTGTTTTTTGTTTCCCTGCTCATACATAGTCCAGCTCCACAAACTTAACAAAACAAATAAAGTTGCAAAAGCACCAGAGATTTTAATATCTATAATTCTCAAGGATAATAAGGAAAGCATGAAAATAATTCCATATTTTTTACTCTTGAAAAATTTAGAACCAAAAAGATAGCCCGCACCCATAATCAATACTTGAATAAAAGCAGGCAAGATAATTGACATTCTTTCAAGACCAATTCCTGTTAATCTAACCAAAAAAGCAGTCACCCAATAAGAAAGCCAACCATAATAAGCATAATGTCCAGCAAAATAGGGATCTACCCATGGGGCTTTTCCTTGCAGTATTGCTTGAGTAAACCCACGTATCATATATAGGTCTCCACCAAATAATGGTCCAGGAATATGCTTAAGCTTAAAAACCATAGTTAGAAGTGAAAGTAAATGAAATGCTAAAAATCCTAAAACTCCTTTATCCTTGTTTTCAAGTTTATCCAACATGTAATCCCCTCTGTTGTTAAAATGCCATGATCATTTATAATCTTTTCTAACTTTTAGATTAGTTGGATTATCAGACATTGTCAAGTTAACGAACAGGTCAGGTTACATGGCACCCGTGACATGCGAGCAAACTCGCTTTGTTCGTTAGCATTCTACAAGGCATCCCCCACCAGGTCACTGTCGACAAGCTTTGCATACTCAAATGCTTGTCATGGTGACGGGTGACACCTGTCCTTTTAACTTTACAATGTCAATTATCATAAATCTTAAATAAGAAGCTACTTAACATTGTTATATGGTTGATTTACAAAAACTTGTTATTGAAGAATTTTCTGGTAAGAATTCCCAATTAGAATATATAAAAAAAGCAGAAGAAGGATTATGGATTTCAGAAGAATTCTTTATTAAGAAATATTTTGTTAAGAAGAGAGCCAAATTATTAGATTTGGGTTGTGGTACTGGAAGAACAACAATACCACTAGTAAAAAGGGGCTTTCAAACAATCGGTGTTGACCTTGTTCCAAAAATGATTGATAGTGCTAATAAAATTGCAAAAAACAAAAAATTGAAGATTGACTACAGACAAGGTGATGCTACAAATTTAGATTTCAAAGATCGTATCTTTGAGTATGTATTATTTTCAAATCAAGGATGGACACAGATTCCAGGAAGAGAAAAAAGGTTACTGGCACTAAAGGAAGTCTATAGAGTTCTTAAACAAGGAGGAATTTTAATATTCACAGCCCATCCAAGAAAATTCTTTAGGTAATTTACATTTTTTTGGACAAAGCAGTGGATTAGGTTATACTTGCTAAAACCACTTGGTATCCAAGTGGAAGAATTAAATTACGGAGATCGATTCTTTGAGCGCGAAACCAATGATGAAAATAAAACATATAGAACAAAGCAGTATATACACATACCTTCAATAAGAGAGGTTAAGCAGCAGGTAAAGCAAGTGGGTTTTAAAATGTTGGAAATCAATGGACATCTACAAATATCAAAAAAGGATATTAGAAAAAACCCACCTGTGTTTTACATCTGTCAAAAGCCTTGAAAACTTAGTTTTTTTCTGACAAATACTAATAATAATCCAAGAACCGTAATAAGGCTTATTGTCTTCCCAATCTTGTAACTTGTTGGTTCATAGATAAACTCAACAGTGTGATTCCCTTGATGTAAATAAACACTTCTTAGCGCATGATTTGCCTTGTATACCTGTATAGGCATACCATTATCATAAGCTTTCCAACCAGGATACCAAATTTCACTTAATACTAGTAAACCTGGGTTTGTAAGATTTACTGATACAATAATTTTGTTGGGAGAGTAAAATTCAATTAAGGCATCTTTAAATCCATCAGATAGATTTACCAAACCAGGACCCTTATTTAATATTACTGTTTCCTTTGAATCATATTCCAATTTGTTTAGTTCAACCAAAGTTTCTTCTTTGCTTGGAATTACTTTGATATCTGAGACAACATAAGCAAAAGGAAGAGATTTTGTGTTTTCATAAACAAACAAACTATCATTTTTTTGGATATACTCCTTTCCCCCATAAGGTCTTAAGTAGGTGTAATCTGAATTATTATAAACAAGTTTTAACCTTGAATGATTAATCTTTGTATCTGAGATGAGGTATTTAACACTAAGCATATCAAGCACTTTAAAATTATTAATTGTGTCCAAATCAAAGTTAGGATCTTCTTGCATAGGTAGCTCAGTTGGTGAATAACCAGAGTAATTACCAATTAAGTTAGTGAGTTCAACATAGTAATGAAGTATAAATGGGTCATATCCTGTAATTAAATTTAGATTGTACCTTGCAGAATACCAATGTGGCAAATAATTTGATGTGTCAAGTACTCTAAATAAAGACGTATCTTTCTCTAAAAATTCTACTAAGTCAGTTTTAGCAAAAAGTGCAGAAGTATCATTTTGCCATATTAATGGCATACCAAACACCCATAGATCTGCAATTAAGATTCCAAATAAAATAATCAAAAAAGCTGGTTGAGTTAATTTTTGCTTGAGTCTTGCAGTGAATAAAATCCCAATTAATAAAACTAAAGCACCAAGTTTTGCTATTCCAAAAATAATCTGATCAATAATCTTGTTGATCTTGTCATGATAAAACGCATCTGGTTTAGCGCTTGGACTATCTGAGATCTCAGACTGCTTGAGCATTTGCCAACCTTTATTTTGTAATAGTTTGCTTTGATTATGTATCATGGGTGTGGTTATTAAAGTAATAAAACCAAATACAATTAAGAGCTTACAGAACATTTCAAAAAATTGTTTATTTGATATATTATCAAATTTGGATCTAATATAATCCGCACCATAACCTGCAAGAACTACCATTGAAAACACATAAACAAAAAGAATTGAAGCCGGTATTCTAAAAAAATTAAATCCTGGGATAAAATTATAGACTAGAGAATAAAAAGGAGTAAACCTGCCCAAAGCAACTAGTAAAGAGAATAATATTAATAAAATGTATATCAATCTGGTTTTGTTTTTTGAAAAGAATATCCCCAATAGTGAAAGAACTAATGTAAGCACACCAAAATAAGTTGAAACCTCCCAATAATCTCCACCTCCCCAATCTGTATTTGTTGCAGGAGTACCAAAAAAATTAGGAAGTACAAATGTTATTAATTTTCTAGGTTCAAACGAATCCTGAACAGAAAATTCATAGCTTTTACCAACATTTCTTGTTGTATATTGGCTATATTCTATTGCAGGAAGCAAGTGGATAGCTGTTAGTCCCAAAAATAAAACAAGTGAGACTGTAAGGTAAGAAATCAACTTAATGGTGTCAGATTTATTTTTTCGTTTAATAAAATCATTAATCAGAAAAAATGAGGTATAGATAAGTAATACAAAACAAGAATAAAAAAAGTACTGTATCATTGATGCATGATATTGAAGCGCTAGCATTATTCCAAAAAACAAAGCATTTCTCATATTCTTCTTCTTAAACAATAATTCAAGACTTAGAAAAACACATGGCACTAAGGATATTACAATCATATTAGTCAAGTGACCAACAAATATCTTACTTACTAAAACACCACTAAACATAAAGGATATTGCTCCAATACTTGCACCAATTTCAGAAATCTTTTTTATTCTTAAAAATAAGTATGTAGTAACTCCTGCAAGGATTGTATGGAAAATAAACAACCAGCCAAAAACTTTTTCTGGAGTAAAAATCAAAAATAAAATATTGGCTGGATAAAACATCATGACTGCTCCTGAATGACTCCCTAGCAGAGGGATACCACTAAAAATTTGATTATACCAAAGAGGTATTTGCTTGTATTGTTGATAGCTTTGGTGAATAAAAAACTTCCAAGGGCTATAAGCACTTAGTAAGTCATAACTTGGTGAGATCATCTTTGTTGGATTTAAAATTACCTTACTAAAGAAAATTAAGCATAGTAAGATTATGAAAATTATACAAAGTAAATCTTTTTTGGATATCAATCCCATAGGCATTTTATTTTTTTTCAGCATAAATCATAACACTTGAGCCCTGCCATCTAATAAATGGTACACATTCTAAAAATTCACTTAATTTAACATATGGTTTAAATAAAAGATCTGGTGTGTGTGCAAATATATAAGAAAAGGGTTTAATCTCAATTCTTCTAACTCCTTTAAAAAAATTCTTGTATACCCAAGGAAAATATGAATTCTCATTAGCACGCCTATTTCTAGGAGTAAGTTCAAGAATTCTCCTAAGCAGACTAATACCATTAGCTTCACACAAGAAAACATATTTTTTTGAAACCCTCACCATTTCTTGAGCCATTTTTCTTGGATTCATTACATGGTGCATAACATCAAAACATAAAACCAAATCAAATGAATTATTATCAAATTTAAGATCCATTGCATCCATATTATATGCCTTGATCTTCTTTTTTTTTNGCCTTTTAACAGCAGTGTCTAATATCTCAGTAGCAACATATTCTTTGATGTCTAATCCACTTTTCTTAATTAATTTATATGTCTCTCCACTACCTGCTCCAATTTCAAGTATTCTCAGGTTTTTTTTGTTTTTTAGTCTGCCCAATAATAAACTAATATATTTGGGTACCTTATATTCAACACCTACTCTGCCTTCCCAAAAATATCTGGGGGAGGATTTACTCTTATAATCCTGATCATAATATTCTTTCATTCTGTTTTCTGTAACTTCTACTTTTTTCACAAAATTTTAACCCCCAATAGAATTAAATTCAAATGCTATATAAAACTTTTGATGACATGGCTCTGTCCAGAAAAGAATAAAAAGGTATACTGGTAGAGAATGTTTGTGATATGAAATGCAAAAACAAATCTACTACCAGTATAAAAGTGAATTACACGCACAGATTAATAAAGTTTGTCATTCTTTGGAGATTTCATTGCATGACAACCACAAAGGACCGAAGATATACACAAATTATCAGCGGATTGCGCTGATTGTGCTTTACATGCGTAGCAGGAAAGCACTCAGAGATTTTGTTGACAGCCTCTATGAGAGTCGTTGGCTTATGTGGTTGGGTTTAAAGAGATTCCAAGCAAGAGTACACTGCATAACTGGTTAAAGAAGTTTGATATGAGTTTCTTAAGAGACTTGTTAGAAAAAAGTGTTGCAGAACGCTCTCCCAGTTTAATGGCGATTGATGCCACAGGCATTGACAGCTGGCAGGGAAGCAGACATTATGAGAGAAGGATAGGTGAGGCTCATATGCCGTATGCAAAGGCGAACATAATAGTAGACACAGATAACAAGTTGATATATGGTCATGTCTTGAGAATGAAACCAAGACATGATGTTATCGGAGCCGAGAGCATATTCAAGAATATGAAGTACAAGCATGTGCTTGTACTGGGAGACAAAGGCTATGATAGTGAGCTATTACATAAAATAGCTGAGCAGGGGGGTTTCCTGCTCTATGCTCCTCCAAGAAACAGCTCCAGAAAATCTCCTAGAGGTAAGCACAGAAAACGCTGAGCAAGACACCCTTCTGACAAAAAAGGGATGCGTAGCATTGCTGAATCAGAAATAAGAAGCTTAAAATTTCAAATGAGTTTTCTAAGATTAAGAATTCATTACATGAAAAAAAGAGAATTTGCATGGAAAATACTAACCTATAACATGGAACTTTTTGCGCACCTGATAAATCAGCTGCGCTGGATGAGTGAATCATCCTGCTAAAATCTATTTTGGACAGAGCCGATTGCTTTAAAACAGGGATTAAATGTACAATAGAAACAAACCTTAATATTAGTTTTTTTCCCCAAAGATTATCACTCCAGAACCCTGCCACCTCACCAAAGGAATATTTTCTAAAATATCACTCATGATTCCCATTGGTTTTATCAGAAAACCCGGTGTAAACGGAACAGCAAATAAAAAAGGTTTAACTGAAACAGTAATAGGTTTAAAAAAAGATTTATATTTCCATGGAAGGTATGAATTCTCTCCTGCATTCTTGTACTTTTGACTTACTTTCTCTAAAATCCGTCTTAAAACACAAACACCATTAGCCTCAATCAAGAAAACATATTTTTTAGACACTCTGACCATCTCTTGGGCCATCTTTTTTGGGTCAGTAACATGGTGCATCACATCAACTGCAAAAGCTAAATCAAATGAATCATTCTCAAACATTGACAAATCCTCTGCATTTGCTACCTGAGCTTTAAATCCCTTTTACTTAATCTCCTGACCCCTTCTTTAGATAGTTCTGTGGCAGTATACTCTTTGATAAACTCAAGTCCTCTTAACAACTCAGAAACCTCTCCATTACCAGCACCCAGCTCCAGCACATTCATTGATCTTTTGTGCCTGAATTTGTTGGTGAATATCCTAATGTATTTTGGGATTTTATACTCCATGCCAATCTTCCCGTCCCACATCTCTTTAAAGCATTCTGTATCTTTGTATATCTTGTCATACTTCTCTATCATGAACTCTTTGGACATAGGTTAGAAGAGAATTACAATCAATATAAATCTTTTGTCTGGCTATCCTTCAAATAAAGAAGGCATAGGATCACAAGAATAGCAACAAACAAGGAGGCATCAAAATCTATCTTCCTCAGGTTCTTTATGTACAGATAATCAATTTTACTCTTGCAGGTTTCTAACTTGATATTATATGAGGACAGGATAAATTTGGTGATGTTGTTAGCATAATATCTGCTAACCCCGCATGTAGAACTGGAAAAAGAGGTGTAAAACTCACCCATAGATTTGTGGAATTTGATACATTTGTCAAGGCTGTTAAAAGCAAGGTCAGAATATTGCCTGCCCTGAAGATCTTCATACCAGAAATTGGGCACCACCTCTCGGCAGTAACTCTTTCCTAAACCATTTGAGTTGAGATAAAGTGATATATCTTTCCAATCTGGATGTCCCACATAAATCAAATCATTATATGATTGATTAACCCTTCTCCCTATTGGTTCTCTTGTGTTATTATTATTCACATCATAGAATTTTTCCAGATCAGTATAGTTGTGTCTTGCTAGCCATTTCTCTGGTGCAGCATCATAGTAATAAAGTGGTTCCTTCTCCCTCAAAAGAATATCAAAATCAGCATCTCTGAGCTACGGGCTGTGCTGCTTCAGAAATCTGATATTCTCATCCCTGTTGGATTTCTGTACCAAGACTCTATCCACGCTTTCAGGTATTGATTCAAAAATCTTATTTGAAAATTTTACAGGTTTAATACCTCACACTTCAGTGTGAAATTTTCAAGTCCGAAAAAGTGGTAGTCAAAGCAGAGGCGACAATACCCCACAATTTATTGTGGGGATCAGCCTCTGCACCACTTTTTAGTTATTGTTCATATGATTTATTCTACCTACAAGGATTTCTGTTTTTAATCCTAGAAGTGAGAAATATAAGAGTGCAAAAATCCCAATAAAGAGTAAGGTTCTATTTATTATACTCTTTTTTAGTTTCTTGATACCCACAGGAATTAAAGAGATAAAAAAAACAATCTAGGTCAGATGGAAGTCATATCTCACAAAGGCGTCTATGGGGTTGAAATTATTGGTGAGGGCTAAAAAGACCACAAGAGGAATTCCCAACATGGGAAGTAGTGCAGTTGTTCTGTACTTTTTCAGGACTAAAAATAAAAACAAAGATAGTAGAAACATAATCGTTAAAGTGATGAAAATGTAATTTGAAACCAGGTTACTCAAAATAGCCATTACTTGGTTTTTTGGGGAGAGGGGGTTCTTCATCAACATAGGGACCAACATGTAGAAATAGAAATTGGGAGTTATTAATTGGAATAATATAATTAACACAATTGGCACAACAATATATTCAATATTTTGTTTTATTTTAGGTTTCTTGTAACTAAATAACCTTATAAAGATAAGAACACCAACTGCGTATAGTGAGGTTATCTTTGTGAGAAGTGCCAGGGAATAAAGTATAGGTGCAAACTTTTGAGAGATACCACTCTTCTGAGACATAAAATACCCACAGAATATAAAGAAAGCTGCCATAAACATCTCAAATTTCAGAATAGAATAGAAGTAAACAAGGGGTACATAGAGGAGCAAAACCAACAGAAAATAATCCTTGCCAGTATGTCTTTTTGTGTGTTGCATAATCAACAGCACTAGTAGCAGGTTCAATAAGATATTGACCACGGTGAAGAAGATATCCATTCTGTGTTCAAAATAAGCTGCCATAAAATTATTGCCCACAAGTGAGCTGGCAGCATAACCTATCAGATAATAGACTGGGCCCTGGCCGCATGAAGGTACTCTCTGATAAAGCCTGCCCTCCTGAAGAAATCTTAGACAAGCTGTGCTCCTGTCCTGCCACACTTTCTTAGAGAATACAGTCCCCCACTTAAAATAAGGGATCATGACAAAAACACTTACAAGTAATATGACTTTTAAAACTAAGAATAGATGATGTTTTTTAAACTTTAATCCACACATGCAACAAATTGAATATGTTCAACCTAATAAAACTTATTAATCAAGTTTTTGAACTCTCTGATATTCTTCCCAAGTATCTAAAAATTCCTTAATAGTAGATTCTGTCCTAGGATGGAAAGCCATCTTATCAAGCAAAGCAGGAGGGATTGTTAAGATATGTGCTCCAGATTGAATAGCTCTGTTAATATGGGACATCTGTCTTATACTTCCCACTATTATTTTCGAGTCAAATTTGTGCTTTTCAAATGCTTTGACTGTATCTTCCATTACTCGCTGAGCATCAAAACCTAAATCCTCTATCCTGCCCCAAAACAAACTAACATAAGTTGCTCCGGATTTAGCTGCTAAAACTGCCTGATGCATAGTCATACATGCAGTAACATTTGTTTTAATTCCTTTATCTGTTAGGGTTTTTGTAGCTTTTAGACCAGCCATACCCATAGGAATTTTAATAGCCACATTTTCTCCCCAATTAGCATATTTAGTTGCTTCTTTTACCATCTCTTCTGGGTCGTTTGTAGTTACTTCTATACTTACATCTCCTTGAACTACTTTTAGGATTTCCCTCATCCTTTCTTTAAATGGCACGTTCTCCTTAGCAACAAGCATAGGGTTAGTAGTGCAGCCATCAACAATACCTCTTTGATTTGCTTTAATTATCTCCCTAAGGTTTGCTGTATCAATAAAAATTTGCATTTTCCCACCTCATTTATGTTCCTCAATAACATTCATTTTCTTCTTTAAAGCGCTGATAATAGCATGGTGCAACACCATATGTAGTCCTTCAACATGTGGAGTAGATTCAACTGGAATAACAACACAGGCATCACAATGAAGTTTCATTGCACCACCATCAAAACCAGCAAACCCGATAGTTTTTGCACCTTTTTCTTTTGCATACTTTATTGCTTTTGGCATATTAGCAGACCACCTGTTATTTTCATCACCAACAGAACCACCATGAACACTAAATCCGACTAAAACATCTCCTTTTTTCATGAAGTTTTCAAGCTGACCAACATACAGATGATCCCAGCCAACATCATTTACCCATGCACTCATAACAGGTACATTATCATTCAAGCAGATAGCTTTAAATCGTTCTTCTCCAGGATTGTGGGTAGGTTTTAGTAAATCGCAAGTAAAATGTGTTGCAGTTGCTGCAGAACCACCATTACCCATCACAAAAACAGTGTTTCCATTTTCCCAAGCATTATGTAGAATATCTATTGCTTTATTTACCTGAACAGGATCAATATTCTTGACAATTTCTGCTGTTTCATTAAAATAATTTTTAATAAAATCTTCCAAATTCATCACCTTTTTTTACATTCCATTGAAAATAACCTTTGTTCCATCAAAATCAAATTTGAAAGGCATTTCAACTAATCTTGCATCTTCCATTGCTTTTCTGAACTTTTCCTGATGATTATCACAGTAAAACATAAAAAAGCCTCCTCCTCCTGCCCCCATTATTTTTCCACCTAGAGCTCCATTTTGCAGGGCCAGTTCATACCATTTATCAATTTGAGGATTTGTCATTACAGTTGAAAGTTCTCTTTTAGTATTCCAGTGTACATTTAGCCATTGCCCAAATCTCCTTGCATTTCCTTTTTCTAAAGCTTTTCTAATATCTAATCCTATTTTTTTAATTCTTGTAAGATTCTCAATCTTTTCCTTATCTCTTTTTGCAGCACTTTTCTGTGCATGCAGCACTTGTTCTGTTTTTCTCCTAATGCTGGTGTAGAATAACATTATATTATTTTCAAGTTTTCTTAGAGTAGGTGAGTCAAGATTAACTGGTCCGATTCTAATACTTCCTTTTTTACTAATCTTCATATGAGAAATCCCACCAAATGTTGTTATATAGTGGTCTTGGGGTCCATCTAATCCTTTGCTGACCTTAGTAATAATTTTGTGTGCTTCTTGTGCTAATACTTTTTTAGAAACTAATTCTCCTTTGTAAGTATGCAAAGCATTAAGCAACCCAACAGTGAAAGCACCAGAGCTTCCCAGACCAGTACCACTTGGAACATCTGCAATACTTGTAATTTCCATTCCTTCATCAATGTCAAGCAATCTCAATGCTTGATTTACTAATGGATGTTTTATTTTACGATTATCTTTAACTTCTTCTATTTGTGAATAAGCAACTCTAGTCTCTTTGTAAAACCTTTTTTTTACAGCAATATAAATATACTTATCAATAGTGCCCCCAACCAGAGCACCACCGTGTTTTTTTGAATAAAACGGTAAATCTGTTCCTCCGCCACCAATAGATACTCTAACAGGTGTTCTTGTTACTATCATTTTCTTCCCTCCTCAATAAATTAAGAGATTCGAAAACTAGTATATAAACTTTTCTTAGAAAGATTTAAATATGTGTGTTTTAGTAAACATATTATTATTGTTTTAATATAAAATCTACTGCCTCCTTTAAGTTCTTTTTTACAAAATCTGGTTCTACTTTAGTTTTTTTATCTTGCTTTGAACCACAACCTCCGCCGTCAATAACTAAGATTGTTTTTACACCGGCAGCTTTGCCAGCAGCAATATCTGTTTTAGAATCTCCTATTATCCAGGATTTATCAACATCAATATCAAAATCCTCTATTGCTCTTAATAATAAACCGGGTTTTGGTTTTCTGCAATCACAATCAAATTTTAATTCTGGAACCTCTCCTTCCCACCCTTTTTCTGGATGGTGTGGACAAACATAAAGTCCATCAAGATGGGCCTCATGCTCAGCCAGAATTTTCTTCAAATGAGCATGTACATGCATAAGATCATTATAAGTAAAAAACCCCTTTGCAACTTCTGGTTGGTTTGTAACAAGAATAGCTAAGTATCCCGAGTCATTTATTTTTTTAATAGCTTTTGGAGCATAGGGGTATATCTTTAGTTTTTTTGGACTATCAATCTTGCTGGCATTTTCATTAATAACTCCGTCTCTATCAAGAAAAATTGCTTTATTCATTTTAATATATTATCTACGCCATTAAACTCTTTCATAAACCTCTCATACTTTTCCATCCTGCCAATCTCTCTGAAAAACTCTGTTGTAGGATATCCAAATAAATTCTCTTTTTGTTCAACCAATTTAGGAAATAATTGTTTTCCAAAATCATATTTTTCATCAGCAGGTATATGCTTAAAGATTTGTTTTTTAAAAACATAAGTTGAGCTGTTAATAAACTTAGGTTCAGTAATGCGGTTAATCTTTTCCATGCTGGGTTTTTCTAAAAATGATTTAATTTTTTTATTATTATGCAAGGTAATAACACTGGAACTTTTGTAACCTTTTGGAAGAGGCCTTAAACAAACAGTCCCTAAAGCGTTTTTATTTTTGTGAAATTCAACTAATTTATTAAAATCAATACTTGTTAAAATATCAGCAAAATAAACAATAAAATCCCCATTAATTAGATTTTCAGCAAGCTTTACAGCACCTGCAGTTCCCATCAGATTATCTTCAACATATTCAACATTAATCCCGAAATTACTTCCATCACCAAAATACTCTTCAACCTTTTCAGCCATATGAGCAACACAGAAAATAAAATTTTTAAAACCGCTTTTTCTAAAATACATAAGTTGTCTTTCAACTAATGGAACACCATTTATATCAATAAGACATTTTGGAATCTTTTCTGTAATAGGCTTTATCCTTGTGGCAAGCCCGCCAGCAACAACTATTATTTTCATATTTTGGATTAAACAAATAGTTATATAATTCTTTCCCAAAAATTAGGATAATTTTGTAACTATCTCTCGTGCAGTCTTTCGCACAGCTTGATCTGAGCTTAATTTAATCTTGAATCCTAGTTCATTAAGTTTTTTAATATCTAACCTAACAACAGGTACATCTCCTTTCCAGCCTCTGTTTCCGCCAGTATATTCAAGCTTAACATTCTCAAGATTCATCTCTTGGATAACAATCTCTGCAATCTTGTTAACAGAAGTAAAACTATCACATGCAACATTGAATACATTCACGTTTTCTTTAGAATTTTCAATAATAAATAAAATTGAATCAATAATCTCATCAACATGGATATATGGCTTGCTTTGCTTGCCATCTCCTAAGATCTCTAGTTTTTCTGGATTGTTTTTTAATTTATTAACAAAATCAAGGATTACTCCATGAGTCTGATTTCCACCAATTATATTCCCAAATCTTCCAACCCAGGCCTGCATATCATATTGATTGCAGAACGCAGAAATCAGACCTTCTGCTCCAAGCTTGCTTGCACCATACATTGAAATAGGAAGTAATGGACCATAGTCTTCAGCTGTATAAGTGTCACCAGCATCACCATAAACTCCGCTTCCTGAGGTAAATGCTATCTTCTTTACTCCAGTCAACCTCATTGCATCAAGCAGATGAAACGTAGCAATAACACTATGTTTAAGATCAATATCTGGATGTTTAATAGCTTTTGCAATATCAGGATTAGCTGCAAAATGCATCACAAAATCATGACCTTTGATAGCTTTGATAACCTCTTGTTTATTTCTAATATCTCCTTTAACAAACGCAAAATCAGGATTATTCATTAATTCATCAATCCTGGATGTATCCCCACAAAGTAAATTGTCATAAACTGTTACCTTATGACCTTTTTTCAGTAGTCTTTTAGCCATCTCACTTCCGATAAAACCAGCTCCGCCAGTAATAAAATATTTCACTTTTTCATCAACTCCATTCTAAATTTTATTAGGTTAATAAATTCCTTGAAAACAAGTTTTGGAATCTTTTCTGGAGCTAATTCACCACTCTCCACAAAAATATGCTCTATTGGAACTTCAATTATCTTTAACCCCTCGCGCTTAGCTCTGATTAACATTTCCACACTTGGTGTAGCTTTTAAATTTCCAACTTTATCAATAAATTTTAGTAAATCTTCTTTTTTCCATATCCTAAAATTACAGTTTGCTCCTCTAAGCCATAGTCCATAAAGAATCCCAACCAGTAAAACATTTCCTAATGAGATTATTACTCTGTAAAATGGTTTTCTGTTTGTTTTGTAGCCAACAACAATATCTGCTTTTTTTCTTGAATTGTAAAGTCTCCAAAAATCATTTGGCTCATGCTCTCCATCACCATCACTCAAGAAAACAAGATCATTTTTTGCCTTTTTTACAGCATCTCTCATAGCAGGCAGATAACCCTTTTTGCCTTTAGCAGTTATTAATCTAAAAGGGATCTCTTTTTTTAACTTTGCCAATATTTTTTTAGTTCTATCTGTACTGCCATCTTCAGCTACAATAAACTCAGAGCCAGGAAGTTTTTTCATAACCTTATTGTGAAATCCCCTAACAACATTTTCAATTGTCTGAGCACTATTATGAACCAATATAACTAAGGATATCTTATCTTTTTTCATTATTCAACCTCTTTGAAAGCTCTCTTGCTTTTCTAACGCACGCATCCATATTAAGATATTCAAATTCTGCAAACCTGCCACATAATTCAATTCCAATTTTGTCAAAATAATTGCGTACTATTTTAATATTTTTTTTATAATCAAGTTCATAAACAACATATGCATACTTTGTCCTAAAAACATCTTTGTGTACAACATCTTTTTTGTTAATAATACCTAATTTATCTAATCCGTTTATTGTGTGTTTTATTATTTCTTTATTATCCATCCTATCAAATCTATCTCCTTTATTGACAGTGTATTCAGCAATCAAAGCTGATTTTCCTTTTGGTGCACAGTTTTCTGAAAACCTGTTCATAAAACAGACCCTGTGAAATCCAACTCTTTTTGTCGGAACATAAAGACCAGTTATATCGCTGATGTTTGCAGCATCTACACCTAGCATAACTACAATCAATGAATTGAACTTGAGATCTTGAACAGCTTCTTTTACTTTTTTTGGTACATTTTCAAGAGATTTAACCAGATCCATTACAGGGATAGTTGAGATCAATTTGTCAAATTTCTTTTTAGTTTTACCATCTGAAACAATCCATTCTTCTTTTTTTTCGATTTTTTTAACATCAAAGTCTTTTGTAATTAACTTTGCTTTTGATTCCAGAACATTTATCAGAGAATTTATTCCTCCTTTTTTTGGATAGTAAAAATACAGTTGGTGTTTGTATCCTTCTGTGTTAATTCCAAGAGAGGATTTAACAACATCTATCTTTGGGGGTTTTGGTACTCTTCCTTCTACCCAGTGCATGCTCATCTTTTCAGGTTTATAATTCCAGATTTTTTCATTATATGGGACTAAGTAAACATCAGCAATTCCTTTTCCAAACGTATAATATATCCACTCTTTGAAATTGCTAGGTTTTTTATTTGGGTTAAATAAATAATGATAAAGACATTTCATATTATCAGCAAGAGGCAAGCCTGCAAGATCATTTTCAAAAGGATACTTTATTTTCTTGCCTTTAACAAAAACCCTGTTGTTTCTTTTTCTCTTGTGCTTGTTTTCTTTTAGTTGGTTGAGCATCCAGTTTAAAGTTTCTTTATCCTTAGAATAGAGTATATGTCCTCCCTGATCAAATGTGAATCCTTTCTTAATTATACTTCGGCACAAACCCCCGCACTCTTTTTCTTTTTCCAGGATTTCATAATCTATATTGAGTTCACTGGCTATTGTTAGAGCTGTTAACCCCCCTCCCAAAATTCCAATTTTCATGATCTAGAGTATTTCAGAACAATATTTAAATCTTTCATAATTTGATGAAGGATATCTTTAATCAGCAGATTTCCTGTACATTATAAGAATTATTGGTTCAAAAACTGCACAACATCCATTAAGAAATTAACATTCAAAAATATAACCTGTCTCAATACCTTTATCAGAAAAAGTTCTTACTTTTTTACATTCCATTAATTGTTCCCACAAAACACTCTCTTTATTTATGGACCATATTAGTCAGTAAACTTTCTGCTGATGATCAGCCAGATCATAACTAATCCTAATTTGAAAGATTTCCAAAAATCACTAGTGATTTTGGAATCTCCAACTCTTTTATGATAATTTACAGGAATCTCAAGACATTTTAAATTACTTCTTATTGTTACAATCATGAATTCTGGTGAGAAATGTGATCCACCAACCTTAAATTGCCTTAGAACTTTCTTAAGTGCAGGTCTTTTGATTAGTTTCATACTACAGCCAACATCTGTTAATCTGGGTCCACCATGAAGAATCTGAAGTAATTTGGCAACAGCAAAATTACCTAATTCTAAGAAAGGATCCATCTTTGCCCCCTCATGAATAAGCTGAGGAGTTGTTCTTGTTCCAAATACCACGTCAAGATCATCAGAATATGCTAATAACTTATGGATGTCCTTGCCTCTAAAAGTTCCATCTGGTTCAGCAGTGATTATAATATCTCCTTTAGCTTCTTTTAAACCCCTTCTCATAGCCCAGCCATAACCTTGTCTGGTCTCTTTAATCACACGAGCACCTGCTTTCTTAGCTCTTTTGGCTGTTCTGTCCTTAGAATTGTTGTCAATAACTATCACTTCATCAACAATATCTGTAGATAAGAAATCTTTAACTGCAAGAGTTATGTATTTCTCTTCATTATAAGCTGGAAACACTATTGATATTTTTGCTTTACCCCCCATTGTATTTCTAAGAATATAAGTTTTTTATTTAAAGCTTTCTACAAATAGCAATAAAATATATTGCAGATTTGAGCTTTTTCTTGGATAATTTCATGTGTTTTAGGGATAATTTTATTCTCATGAACCTTAAAATTAATCTAAAAATAGAGTCATCCACTTTTTTATCTGATTTTGTAAGTTTTTTTTGATAATACTTTGTGAATACCTTTCCAAAAATAGGAAATTTTACAATAAAACATCTTATTTTGTAGACCCATCTAACTTTCCATGATGAGTCTTGACCATAGATTTCAAGGATTTCAAATCCTGCTTTTTTAAGCAGTTTCTTAAATTCATCAAGATAGAATTCTATTACATGATATTTGTCAAATGGAACTTTAAGATTACAACCAAAAGTCATCTTGTTTGGAGTTGAGATGATTAGTAATCCATCTTTTTTCAGCACACGATTGAATTCAGAAAGCACTTTTTTGTAGTTTTTAACATGCTCTAATGTTTCAAATGAGACAACAGCATCAAAATCAGATTTTTTGAATATAAGATCGGTTGCATCCATTGATTTATATCTCAAATTTTCCCTCTTGTAATTCTTTGAACAAAAATTAATGACCTCTTTACTTATGTCAATTCCTGTAACTTTATTAGCACCTTTTTTTGCCAGTAAATCAGAACCATATCCTGAGCCGCAGGCAGCATCAAGAACATTTTTTCCTTTAACTAAATCAGAAGCAAAATGATATCTGAAAATATGTTCATAATATCTTATGCCTCGCTCATGAGGCATCATTCTTTCTGCAGTATGTTTTTTTCTTGTTTTTGTATTTTTCTTCATTCAATTAACCACATTCGAAGATATAGCCAGTTTTATAACCATTGCTTATAAACTCCTTTTTTAATTCACATGTTTGTAATTCAGTCCACAATTCACTTTTTTTGTCCACATAAGGGAAATCAATGAATAAAATAGTACTGTTTATTATTGTATCCTGAGATTTTTTAAGATCAATATATTTCTCAGCAAGATACAATGTCTGGTTGTGCTTAAAATCAAAGTTCATGAAATAAATATCATCATAATCATAATAATTATCAGTATAATTGAGCCAAACAGGATAGAATTTATCTGGTGAATAATCTGTAATCTCAAAATAGTTGAAATTAAATTCATCTTCTTGTTTTTTTGTGTACCTTTTTTCAAGATAAAAAGGAACGCCTTTGTTTCTAAATATGAATAATGGTTTCTTTAATTGGTTTTCATTGGCATATTCTATAATCTCCCAGCTAATTTCATTTATATCTGGGCTGGTTGTACCAATTAAATATTCCTGTAATACAAATATGTTAAATGCAAAAGAGATAGCAACAAAAATAACAAGTAATTTTCTTGATAATAGTTTTTTTCCCTTTATTTTGGTTAAGATGCTCCAAATTAAAAATACTCCTGCAAAAATAAATGAAAGAGCAATTATTGAGAATTTAATGTAAAACCCAACAGGACCAGAACTCCCTGTGAAAGGGACAAAAAAGTTCCATCTCATCATTATTGCTTCTTTTAAGAAAGCAGTTTTGGGGTAAAAGGGAAGGAATCTAATATTTATTTTAGACATTAATAACATTAGACTAAATGATACAGGGAAAGATATTGCAGTTATTGTTTTGAGTTTCTTGTCCCATCTTATTTTAGACAATACTTCTCCGCATATTATTGATAAAGCAGGTATAATGATCATCATGTAACGTTCCATTGGTCTGAAATTATCTTTGATAATGAATACATAGAAGAAAATCATGAATATGATCCAAATTGTAAGAACAAGGAATTTTCTGTTATTTGTTTTTTTCCTTTCACTTAGTCTTATTAAAGGTAATCCAATAAACAATGGGCCAGCCCAGATTATAGCATAGAGAAATTGAATAATGAGTAATGAAATGTTTGTTATATTTGTTGTCAATAAAGATGGGAAGAATAATAGATAATAAAGAGAGACAATAAATGCAGGAGATTTTGTTATTATAGATACAATAGGGAATATTAGAAAAGTGACAAAACCAATAAGAGATAATACAATCATTCTTCTTGTACTTAACAAAATATCTCTTGTTTTTGTTATAGAATAGATTAATAATATTGGTAAAAGAAGAACTGCAGTCAATTTGCTTAATGTTGCAAGTCCAAATGAAATACCAGCAAAAACAAGAGATATGTTCTTTTGCTTAATCTCATATTTTAGATAATAATAGATGGACATTACAAAGAATAATGTCAAAAAAGAACCTTCATAAGTTGCCTGTAATGAAGCTAGCACATGCCAAGCGCTGAAAGACATGATTGCTGTAGCCCGTAATGCACTTTTTTTTCCAAAGAGTAACTTTCCCAAAAGAAAAGTGTACAATATTGTAAACATCCCAGCAATTAGAAAAGGTAATCTTATTGACCAAGTATGTACTCCAAATATTTTGATGAAAGGAATTATTGCCCATAATGACAATAAACTGCTAGGAATTTTAACTTCCATGAGATTTCCTTCTTTAACAGCTCTTGCCCAGACAACTTCATCTGTTTCAAAGAATTGGTTTATACCAGCAAGTCTTATGATTAGTGCTAATACCAATAAAATAAATAGAATCTTTTTATAATCTACTTTGCCTTTTAATCTCATTTTTTTATCCTTAACAAGATCTTTGGCAATCTTGTAAGTGCCATCTGGTGAATTGTCACCAATTACAATAAGTTCATAATCCTAACCTTTGTTGCTAAAAAATCTTTTACAGCTTTTCCAACATAATTTTCTTCATTATAAGCTGGAAACACCACTGAAACTTTTTGTTTATCCCACATAATACCCCTCAAAAAGAGAGAAGAATAGTTAAATATTTAAAACTTTATCTAATTTCTTTATAAAGGAGGGGATTTATGTGAAAAGTTTCATTACTGGAATAACAGGTTTTGTTGGCAGTCATCTGGCAGAACATTTACTTAAAAAAGGAGATCAAGTAAGTGGTCTTGCAAGATGGAGAAGTCCAATGGACAATCTTGTTGATGCAGGAGTAATTGGAAAATCTAGCTCAGATAAAGTTGAAATCCATCTTGGTGACCTTAATGATCTACTTTCATTGCAAAAAATTATTGCAGAGGTTAAACCAGATAAAATATTTCATCTTGCTGCTCAAAGTTATGTGCCAGCAAGTTACAAATATCCTGCAGAAACACTAAAGACAAATGTTGTTGGAACTTGTAATCTACTGGAAGCAGTGAGAAGCCATGGAAAACAGAATGGAAAATATCCTCTTGTACATATCTGTTCTTCAAGTGAAGTTTATGGTAATCCTAAGAAAGATGAGATCCCTATTAAAGAAACAAATCCCCTAAGGCCTTTATCACCCTATGCTGTTTCAAAGGCAGCAGAAGATAGACTTGGTTACATGTATTGGAAAGCTTATAATATACCTTCAATAATTACAAGGTCATTTAC
>JAANXH010000060.1 GCA_018263355.1 Candidatus Woesearchaeota archaeon | reverse complement strand
ATTACAAAATAGATTACTGCTCCCCAGAATAATACCATGAAAATCCAACCAAATCCCATAAATCCAGGATAACTCATGTGGTAGTACATTTCTATCACCTCAATAATATTAAGTATATTAGGTTATTTAAAAGCAATCTTTAAAGCTTAAACTTTAACCCAGAATCAGACATACAATTTCTCGGAAAAACCACGGTTTAGCCAGGGAAATAGTTAAGAATCACATTTTGTTTAGTAGGTATATGACACAAATTTCCGAAAAGCTTATAAATGTTCAAGATTTTGCACAATTGTGCATTGAAATGAACAAATTAGAAGAACTTATTTATTTATATCCTGAGAAATGGATCCATATAAGGAGACTGGCGACTATATTAAAGGTTAGTCCGAATTCTATACGCAACTGGGCAAAGGAACTGCTTAAGCAAGAACTCATTGTTAGAAGAGAGCATGCGAATCTAATTGAATTCAGAGGAAATCTAGAGAATAAAGATTTTATTAGAAAAAAACAGGTTTATAACCTTGGAAATATCTATAATTCAGGAATAGTAGATTTCTTATCTGATTATTTTAGTGGTGCAACAATTATCCTATTTGGATCATACTCTAGAGGAGAAGATTATAGTGAAAGTGATATTGATATAGCAGTAATCACTTCAAGCAACCAAAGACCAGAATTGTCAAAGTATGAAAAAAAACTGAAACGAAGAGTAGAACTTTCACTATTCACAAAAAAAGATGTGTCTAAGGAATTTATGAATAATCTAATTAATGGTATTGTGTTAAATGGTGTTATTACTCCATGAAAGACTTTCAGTTCTATCTTAATGAGAGAAAAGTAAAGAAAATTTCAAAAGACACTGAACTATCCAAATCATTAGTGGATGATTCAAATCAGAGGATAGCAAGTACAAAGCAACTAGTTATTGGTTTCAGGAAGATAATATTTGAGAATGTTTATGATTCAATAAGAGCTTTGCTTGATGCCTTGCTCGCTGCAGATGGCTATAAATCATATTCTCATGAAGCATCAATTGCCTATCTGGAGAAATATGACTTTGAGGATTCTACATTAAAATTACTTGACAACTTCAGATACATAAGAAACTCCTCTAAGTATTATGGAAAAAGCATTTCACAAGACTCTGCAGAGCACATATTGGAGTTTTACAATGAGTTCTCAGCCAGAATAAAAGAAATACTTAACAATAAGCTCTGCTAAGGATTTTAGTGATAAACACCGACATATTATAGATCAATATATTCAGATTCAGGAGTTTGCTTTATATTCCTATAGGCAGGACCTACTGTTGTGCTCGTTAGGAGATAATCTGTTTTGTATAATTATGCCGGAAAAACCACGGTTTAGTCATATATTTTTTGTTTTGTAATTTCAATAATCTCTCTGCAAGTCACAATTAATTTTTCCACTTCTTTTTCTTCAACAGTGGTTTTTACTCCATATGTGTATTCTTCTCTCATATCAATAATGCTGTTAACATCTCCATTCTCTTGGTATTTGAGCATATCTATGAATTTATTATTGAAAATCACGCATTTCGGGATTTTCTATTGGGTATAATACCCTGTACTTTAGTGCGTGATTTTCAAGTCCGAAAAAGTGGTAGTCAAAAACAGAGGCGTTAATACCCTACACTTTAGTGTAGGGATTAGCCTCTGTGCCACTTTTTCGTTATCAAGACTAATCTTCTCCTCTTCTTTTAACCATTCTATAAGTGAGATTGTACATTGTTGATTTGCAGATTCATAACCGAATTTAGCAGCAATAGCAAGAAAGCATTGATATAAGGAGTAAAAAGCATGGCTTACTGCAATGTCTGAAAAGTCATCTTTTACCCGAAAAATAGCTTTCAAATAATGTTCTGCTTTAGCAATATGTTCTTCTGCACTCTTAACACTAGGATTTATTTTGATTAGTCCTCTGTGTTTGGGATTTTTCCCTTGTCTTCTGCATTCTTCCAACTCTTGTTTTGATTTTTTCAAACACCACTTGACATGTTTTGCTGCTCTGGACATTTAAAGTAATTTAAAAATTCCTCCTGTGATTCTTTCACAAGTTTCACATATTTGTTCTGACCGTACAGGATGACTCCACTTTTCACTATGTTTAAGATTGCCCCTCTTTTGTTTTTAATGTTTTCTACTAAATCTCCGGAAATCATAATAAGTGGATGGATTCTTTTTTGCATTATTTTTTGTTTTTCATCAATTAGCTCACTAACTTGATTGTAATCTTTTCTTTTTATAACAAGCAATATGTCAATGTCTTTTGCCTTCTTTGTGTTCACAAGTATTGACCCATATATCATAACAACTCTTTCTTCATTATTTAGATCTTCAAACTCTCTTTTCCATCTTTTAAATTTATTTGCTTCATCAGCTAATAAAAAAGAAATAAGCTTTTCATTGTAGTCATTATCAAGATCAAGTTTATATGTGATAGATTTGCCAATTTTTCTTGAAATTAGTATGTCTTCTTTTTTCAGCCTCCTTAATAGTTTTAAAGTCCCTACTCTTGTTATTTTGAGTGTTTTGCTCAAAGAGTTTGCATTATAGAATGTAGTAAAATCTTTGAATAGTATAAGCAAAGCTTCTTTTTCTTTTTTTGTTAATGAGGGCATGATAACACCAGGTTATCATATAGTAAGTACAAGTTACATATAAATGTTTTGGTTGTCTTGCAAAAAATAAATTTTTAGTGATTTAAACAACTACATATACTGCCATATGGTGATCAATATTTACAGAATATGCCATTATAGATCAATATATTCAGATTCAGGAGTTTGCCTGGCATGTTTTAACCTTTTTTTAGCTTTACTGCTAAGTTCAAAATCCTCAGATATAACACTTTTAATGTAATCTATGTCTTTTCTTAAACTTAAGATTTCCTTTTGAACATTTTCAATTGACATAAAAATCTCATTATTTCAAAGTTCTGTCTCTGTATTTTTACAGGTTTTAAATAATTCACTATAACCATTGATATTCTTGATATTATATGCATTGATTATCTTTTCCCTGCCGCCAGGCTGCTCTGCCAACTTTTGTATAAACTTAATTGACTTGCTGAATTGGGCATTGATAAACCCAGTATGTAACTTCTTCCAATTATCTGGATTCTCTCTCATATACTTTATCCATCTGTCAATCTCCTGGCTCATAATCTGTGCTCCTTAATCATTTTAGTGATCTTTTTTATTTCAGACTCATCAACCTTTTCAGGATATATCTTTCTAAGATGCTCTGCATCTTTTAAATCCTTATCTGATCTTAATAAGACCTCTTTAAAAGCAATATTCATGTTGATACTGCTAAACCATATATCTAATCCTGTTAATGGGAGTCTGACCTTGGTTTTTATCTGGTATTCATCAAGACTATCTTTACAAAACTTAAGCTCCATCTCAGGCAGGGGTTGGTCTTTTAAAGTAAAGCGGACAGGAAGAGTATCTTTAAGGTACTCATATATTTCTTTTGATGAATCAGACTGCATACACACAAAACCAGCATGCAAAAGGTCTTTGTAAAAATTCTTAAAGTCAGTAAGCTTCAGGCTTTCAATTATTATATCAATATCTTCTGTTGCTCTAGTTCTGCCAGAGCTGATAGCAACAAAACCAGAAACAACAACATATTCACAGTGCTTTTCTACCACAGAGCAGAACCTAGTGCAAAACTCATCTAGAATATTCTTGTCTTTAGTTCCTCTCATATATCTAATAATTAATTACAGCTTTATATATTTTGTGAGATTATGTTAGTTTGTTTATCCTGATAGTATTTTTAGTTTAAGGCTTTTAATAATAATTTTAGCAGAACTTCCATCTAGATGGATTCCCCAGTGAGAAATTTAGCTGTCAGCCGAGCTAGTATTATGCACAGGACCTACTGTTGTGCTCGCTTAGATATAATCTGTTTTGTATAATTATGCCGGAAAAACCACGCCTTAGCTAGGGAAATAGTTAAGAATCCATATTCATCATAGGATTTTTGGGAAGCCTAATAACTAGGTCAGGATACACTTATTCGAAAAGCTTATAAATGATGAAATATTTCAACATGTGATGAAACATTTCAACGAAAATAAATTGAGGATAGGAATAGCTTTTTTACAGAATCTGGACTCAAGATTATACCTCAGACAGATTTCTAGGATAGCGGACTTGGATGTCAAAATTATATTTCGTGAACTCAATGAGTTAACAGATGTAAATATACTAGATTACATAAAAAAGGGCAGAATGAAACTATACTTCTTAAAAAAGAATATAGAAACAGAACTTTTTTTGATTATGTGTGAAACATATAAAGCTCAGATTTTTTTAAAACAGCACAAAAAACTAAAGCCAAAATTATTAGAATTGTACAAAAAAACAGACTTTGCCATATTTGGAAGCTATGCAGAATATAAAAATAAAAAAGGCTCTGATTTAGATATTGTTATTTTCTCCACAGATGAGAGGAAACTTACAGAAAAATTTCAAAATTTGCATCCTCATTTTATTGAGTTTAATGAATTTAGGCAACAAGCCCGAAAACAATCCGGTTTAGCCAGGGAAATAGTTAAGAATCACATTTTGTTTGGTAAATACAAACAATTTGTGAGACTATTGGAATGGACAGATTAAAATGGTGCTTTAACCAGAGGAATGGTATCAAAATAATTAAGCCAAATAAGAATGTTGCTTCATCTTATCTAGAAAGAGCCAAATCAGACTATCAAGTACTAAATAATCAAAACAAAGTTTGGAAAGTGATAATATCTTATTATGTGTGCTATAATGGGTTTTATTCGGTTTTGGCTGCATATGGTATCAAATCTGAAATCCATTCATGCACACTGGCTTTGCTTAGTTATTTTCCTAGATTAAAAAAATATCATGATTTTATGAAACAGTTGAAAATAAATAGAACAAATACACAATACTACTTAAAAGAACCAGAACAGGTTGAGCAAAATAAAATAAAGGAATTTTTGGATTTGTGTGAATTAGAAATCTATGAAATTAATCAGAAAAAAATTATGGATCTGAGAAAAAAGCTAGAAAATAACTAAAAAGTGGTGCAGAGGCTCACAGTCACTGTGTTCGGTGGGTTGCTCTGGCAACTAATCTCACTTCGCTTTGCTCCGTTCCTGAGTTGTAAA
>JAANXH010000006.1 GCA_018263355.1 Candidatus Woesearchaeota archaeon | reverse complement strand
TTTAGCCAGTAGCATTATGAGTCTGAAAATCTGCATATCAAAGTGAAGAGCGTAAAAGCTCCCACATGGAGTCACTGACGTTCGCCACTCATAACTTTTTCAAGTTCTGAGTTTAGGTGGGGAGATAATTTAAAAGGTGAAACCTTTTAAGCTTGGAATGTAGCGAAGCGAAATGAGTATGGCTCTGAACAGCAGATTTTCTTTACTCTAAAGACAATGCTCCTTTTTCACATGCACTAATGCAAGCATCACAATCAATACACTTCTCATTATCAATAATTACTTTATCATCTCTAGTAATAGCTTCAACAGGACATGCTTCTAAGCATCCTGTGCATTCTTCATCACATGAGCAGCTAGTACACTCACCGTCTCTCCAACAGCACTTGTCATAATTTATTTTGATCATTGTTAATACAAATATGTCTTATTTATAAATTTACTCAAAACATATAAATACTTTAATTTCTAAAATAATAGTCATGGCAAAGAAAAAAAGGAAAACACAAATAGATTTAAAAGCAATGGCTCTTAGCTGTGGAATAATATGTGGAGCATACGTATTTTTAATAGGAATTCTTGCTAGTTTTGGTTATGGAATTGCTATAGTAAATTTGCTCTCCAGTTTATATCTAGGCTTTGATGCAACCTTTGTAGGAGCACTAATAGGAGCAATATATGCTTTTATTGATGGAGCAGTTGCAGCCCTATTGTTCGGATGGTTGTATAATAACCTAAGTAAATAAGCTATGGTATAGTTAATCACTGGACATTTAAGTGTAAAGTATTTAAAGTAATATTTTTATCTATATTATTGGTGAGGTTTATGAACAAAGTAAATATTGTAGAAGTTGAATCTAACTTGGTTATGGGAACAAAGAAAACAGGATATTATAAAGAAGTTGGAGATATGATACATGAGTTATTTGGATATGCACAAGAAAATGATATTGAATTTACTGGGCCACCAATTTTCATCTGTCATGAAACAGCAGCAGCAAAAGAAGCAGGTAAAAAAGGAAATGCAAAACTTGAAGTTGCTTTTCCAGTTAAAGAAAAGGTTGAATCAAAATACAAAATTTATCATCTTCCTGGAGGAAAATTTGCAGAAATCATGCAAAAAGGACCATATGAACAATGCGAAGCAACATATGATTCACTATTCAAATGGACAAAAGAAAATGAATTTGAAGTAAAAGGTCCAATAAGAGAAGTATATCTAAATAATCCTAATAAAGTAAAAGAAAAAGAAATACTAACCCAAGTGCTGGCACCTATAGGTAAATAAAGTTAATGTTGTACCAAAATTATTTAAACCTTTACCTTATTTTCTAATTAGGTGATTATATGACAAATGATCAAGTACTATATTTAAAAGATTGTTATTTAAAAGAATGGGAAACAAAAGTAAAATCAGTATCTAAAGGAAAATTTATTGTTTTAAAGAATACAGCATTCTATCCAAAATCTGGGGGTCAGCCTTGGGACACAGGCAAAATTACAAAAGATGATGAGGAATACAAGGTAGTATATGTTGGTAAGTTTGGAGGTAATATTTCACATGAAGTAGATAAGCCAGGATTAAAACCTGGAGATAAAGTAAAGTGTAAAATTGACTGGGAAAGAAGATATACTTTAATGAAAATGCATACTGCAGCTCATGTACTATCTAGAGTAATGTATAATGAGTCAGGAGCAACAACTTCAGGAAACAAGTTAGGTGTAGATAGATCAAGAATAGATTTTGCACTTGATGATTTTGACAAAGAAAAAATTAAACAAAACATTGAAAAGACAAATCAGATAATTGCAAAAAAACTTTCAGTAGAAAAAAAATTCATGAGCAAAGAACAAGCAATGAAACTTGAAGGATTTGCAGGACCATCTCCTCATCTAATGAAGGAATTTGATAGACTAAGAGTAGTAATAATCAAAGGATTTGATTCACAGCCATGTGGAGGAACACATCTAGACAATATCGAAGAGATTGGGGCAATAGAATTTATCAAAGCCTCTAACAAGGGAAAAAACAATAGAAGGGTTTACTATAAACTGAAAAATGAAAATTAAGATTGACAAGCTTAGAAAATTAATATTTCAACAACTTAAAACAAAATACAGTGAAGCAGACTCAAAAATTCTAACCAAGATAATCCTGTATGGCGAACTTTCTGGTCGAACCTAACATGGCATCAATAGAATGCTAAAAGGCAAATATGCACTAATCCAAAGAGACTGTTCAATCAAACCTGAAATAATAAACAAAACAAAAGTCTCTGCATTAATTAATGGAAATAATAACCCAGGGATGCTTGTATCGTATATGGCAATACAAAAAGCAATAGAACTTGCAAAACAAAACTCTGTTGGATTAGTTGGAACAAATCAATCTTTCCAAACATCTGGAGCATTAAGCTATTACCTTAAAAAAATTACTGACGAAAATTTAATAGGCATAGTAATGTCAAGATCACCTTCCAACATTGATCCATATGGAGGATATGAACCATTATTTGGTACAAATCCAATGTCATTTGGTATTCCTGGAAACCCACCCTTAATTTTGGATATGGGAATGGCAGCAACAACCTTTGGAGATCTGCTTAATGCAAAATCAAAAAAGCAAAAACTTTCCAAAAATATTGCTTTAGACTCAAAAGGAAACCCAACTACAGACCCAGACAAAGCCATAAATGGTTGCATATTATCTTTTGACAAATCCTACAAAGAAGCAGGACTTGCAATGATAGTAGAAATCTTATCTGGACTGTGGACAGGTGCAGGTTTTTGTGATTTAAACAAAGAAGACGGTTGGGGAAATCTCTTCATAGTATTATCTCCTGGGCTGCTTGGAAACATTGAGGAATTCAAACAAAAAATGGAATTATTTGTTAAAAGAGTTAAAAACTCAAAATCAAAAAAACCAGACAAAATTAGAATTCCTGGAGAGAAAACTTTAAGTACTTACCATAACAACCTTAATAAAGGAATAATAGAAGTTGATGATCAATTAATTAAAGAACTAGAGGAACTACAATGAACAAAATATATTTTTCAAAAAACTTAAACAGAAAAAAACTAAAAGAAGAATTGTCTAAAGTTTTTGACAAAGGAGAAGAAATAGCAATTAAGCTCCATATGGGAGAGCCTGGTAACAAATACTATTTAAGACCTATAGTAGTAAAGGTTTATGTTGATATTCTTAAAAAAATTGGTTGCAAACCATTTTTATTTGATAGTCCAGTTGTATATGCAGGTCCAAGAAACACTAGTGAAGATTATCTGAAAGCTGCAGCACAACATGGTTATACTGAAGCTACAATGGGCTGCCCAATTGTTATCTCTAATCAGAGCATAACTTTCAAAGGTAAAGATATGGATCATGAGGTTTGCAAAACTTTAGCTGAAGCTGATGGGGTTTTAGTACTTACACATTTAAAAGGTCATTTTTGTTGTGGTTTTGGTGGTGCAATTAAAAACTTAGGGATGGGAGCAGTATCTAAAGAAACTAAAGGCAAGATTCACAATGGAGGAGAGCCTGAATATGATAAAGGATGCACTATGTGTAAGATATGTGCTTCAAAATGTCCTTTAAACCACATAAGATATGAAAACAATCGTCCATATTTTGATGCTAACTGGTGTTGCGGCTGCTCGAACTGTGTGAGATTTTGTCCAGAAAATGCTATTAAAGCAAAAGTAGATCTCTTTGATTATTTGCTTGCAGAAGGAGCACATGCAGCATTATCACATTTTAAAAAAGCCTATTTTGTAAACATAATTAAAAACATTGCAAAACTTTGTGACTGTAATGCTGATGCAGGAGGCATTGTACTAGAAGATGTAGGTGTAGCCTTTGGAGATGATATAATCTCAGTGGATAAAGCCTCATTAGATCTAATAAACAAAAAAGCTGGCAAAGATCTTTTTGAAGAAATCCATTTTAAATCACCATTAGCTCACATAAAGGATGGGGCAGAGCTTGGAATGGGAAAATTAGACTATGAACTTGTGCAGGTTTAACCTTGCTGGCAAAAGTATTGACTTCTAATTCCATACTGGTTTTCTAAAGCAGGCAACAGTGGCCAGATGGAGTTTTTCTCCAAGAAAAACAAAATAGGATTTTGGAAAAATCCGTCTGTGCCATAGTTGTTGCAGACAAACCAAGATATTTAACAAACAATCCTGCTGTTCCAAATATAATGGTTGCTAACATTATCTGAAGATGAGGCTTATTCATACCTCTCTTCAAACAGGATTAGTTTATTAATTTATTGGATTAGTCAAAGAGATGTTGGTTATATCCAACCTACTCTAACTAAAAATCCTTCTTAGCCATTCAAAGATTTGCACTACAAGATTATTGGTTTCTTTAATCTGTCCAGCCAAATCAGCACATTCACCATTTATGCATGAATTAGTCAAACATTCATAATTATTCTGGCAACTAACTTCCAGCTGCTTTTGTCCTGTAAATTCATTATCAAAATCACAATAAACAGGTGTTCCTGATCTAACCAATCCTGATCTAACCAATCTAGTTCCATAGCTTAAACAATTCCCATTACTTCTGCACCCGTTTGAACAGGAATTTCCTGAACCTCCAGGGGAAGGATTTGAAGGTGGATTAGAAGCACAATCTCCAATCAGAACTTTTTGTGTATTCTCATGATGAATTGTAACTCCATGCGTGCTTCTATACTTAATCTTCCACTTAGTACCTTTTTTAACTACCTTGTCCATATCAACAAAAATTTCAAAAGCTCTTTCTCTCATATCACTATCCCAGCCTTGAACAATCATTTGTGGTTTTTTATTATTAGCCATTAAACTAATTTGACCAGTATTTGGCTCTATCTTGTTATTGCACTGCACTGGATCACCTTCTAGCTTTGCAGACACTGTGTTGATACAAGGACTTCCTAGACTTATGATTTTGTAATCCTCTGGGTTTCTAACCCAATCATATTTTGTGTTTGAGGCATATACTCTGTCAGTGTCAAACTTACTGGCTAGTAATTCAGCATATTCTTTTGAATCATCCTCAAATTCAGAATAGATAATATATCCATCAAATTCACCATCCTCAAAATAAAAATCTGGATAACCTCTCATATCAGTGAACTCTCCGCAGTCTGGTTTTTCATTGCACACTGCATATTCACAACCATAATGACATACTGCTTCTGAAGATCTGTAACCTTGACTGCCCTCCTCATTGACATAGCACCACCAATCCTTAGTATATGAATCCTCTCCAGAATATTCACAGCCATCTATCTTAATCTCTGATGAACCATCCTTGTAGACTAGCTGTATATAACCTTTTTCACCAAGATTATCCTTTCCATCTGAATCAGAGCATGAGACTATGGTTCTCCCAGTTGATAAGCAGGCACCATCTTCACAACCATTTGGGCATTCAAAAACCTTTCTGTCCATTAGATTTCCTTCACAGATATACTCTGACACATATTTGCCAGTCTCACTTGGGGCAGTATGGCAATTATCACAACAGGAATCTTCCTCTTTATCCTCTCCCCATGGAAATGATAATTTAACTTCTCCTTTAGTAAAATAATCTTGTGCGTCACTATCTTGACAAGTGATGTCTTCAACTCTAACAATACCTCTCTGATAGGTTTCCTCAACATAATAATCTTTGCCATTATATTGGTATTCAATAGTGAAGTTTATTGTGTATATTTTGCTTTGAACATCATTTACTCCATCATCTGCAGGCAGATTAATATTAAACTGATCTGTAGGACTTGATCTAAAATCTGGTTGTAATTCATCAATAAATTGCTGATGTACTAGACGTAATTCCGGAATGCTCACAGTAACATAAACATTTTCAATATTACTATGATGATTATGCACAACATCAACATCAGCATAGAAACGTCCGCAGTCTCCATCTTCACAATCAAATATTTCATATTGTTGAGGAAATAAATGAATTATCTCAAAACTTGCCTCACCACTTTCATTAATACATTCTCCATCTTCACAACCATACTCACAATCATAAAAAGAGTTTTCAACATATGAGTCACCACAATAAAATTCCACCATTTTATAACTATTAATACAATTATCTGTCCATACTGTTTGAGGAGAACCATATTTCTCTCCAGTTGTTGTACCCCTATCTTTGTAATTCACTCCACCATCTGAATCTTCACATTCTTTTGTAATATCACCACAGATACCTCTTTTGCAGCCCTGATTACATGACAATTTTGCATAAGTAGGTTCCCCATCTTTACATTCAGCTTCTAGCAAATAACAGCCAGTGCCATCACATGAAGTTACAATTTTATTTGAAGAATTTAAGTTTCCTGAAGTTGCACAAGTATCTCTAAGTCCTGTACCGTCAACTGAAATAGCTTCTCCATAAACATCAACATCTCTTCCACCATCTGAGTCAGTACATTCATTGCTCATACAGGCACCATTTTCACAACCATTTTCACAAGCAACAACTTCCTTTGTCACTGACTCACTATTGGTGGTATCTCCGCAATAATACTCGTGTAGATGACCTTCATAAGCATCTCTAGTATCACAGTAATCTTCATATTCATTAGAAGGTGTAGTAACAGTACCTTTTGTAAAATAATCAGTTTCACTTTCTGTATCTCTGCAATAATCCTCAGTCTGGCAAGCACCATTTTCACAACCATATCCACAATCATGCATCATATACCGTTTTTTACCATCTACACAATATCCTTCAGTTAATTTATTAGTACCATCAACACAAAAATCACAATCAGTATAATTATTCTCATTAATATAGTAAGTAATGCAGCCTTGGTCATACGGGTCATTTCCATCATCACCTGTTTCAGCACAATCCGGCCACATACAACCAAAATTGGCACCAATACAACTAATATCATTGATAAGAATCATACTATCATTATCAAAATCATACTGGCTGCAATCTCCAGTTGCCTCTTGATTAAAGCAGGATTGCACTAATCCTAAATCCACATTATTTACAAATTCATCTCCATTAAGATCTGATTCTTCACAAGTACAGGCATATGTAAATCCTACACTCAATAATAAAACAAATAATATCATAATATTTTTTTTCTTCATTTTTTCACCTTGCCAATTTTGTTGATTTTTTGTAGATTTGTCCATTATAAATAATTTGGGCGAATAAATTTCTCAAATAAGCTTTGAAATCAATCCAAATCTCCCAATCTTGACTAATATTATTCCATTTATCTTTTATCACCTAAAAACCACTCTGTTGGGCTTATACGTTTATATTTGCCCTTTTTGTTACAATCAATAATATTCTTGTCTTGAAGTTTTTCAATTATGCGATATAATGTTGTTTTTGGAATCTTAATTTCATAAGACAATTTACTTTGTGAACGACATTCTTTATTATCAATAAGATACATCACAACCTCTTTCTCTTTTTTGTTCAGAGTTTTAAGAATGTCTTTTGTTCTCTTTGACAATTGTTCATCTGGCTTTTTTCTGACAGTAAAATAAATTACTCCAAAAGCCACTAAAAGACTCACAAAAATAAGTAAAATAAATGAAGTTGGAGATCTTCTGTTTTTAATAACACTATTTGGGACAATAGTTCTGTCTAGCTTTACTGAAATATCTGTGATATTTCCTTTTGAAACATAAAACTCCTGGATTCCAACACCCTTATTAAAATAAGTATATACTTTGCAATAACCAACAGGAGCATATTCATACTTAAAAGATCCATATTTATCTGTGGAGTCTGGCCAATCCTCCCCCATATCTGCTGAACAAGAAAATTTTAGTTCAGCTTTTGGAATAACATTATCCAAGCTATCAAGCACAATACCCTCAACCGAGCCAACAGGGAAAAGATAAATAACATCTTTATCTTCTTCAGGCATCAAAACTCCAAAGTAATCTTTCCCCTGAGTATCTAATTCATCCGCCCGTACAATAATTTTCCTAAAAGAAAAATCTGTATTGAAAATAATTCTTCCTTCAGAATCAGAAATTGCTTGTAGCGATGTGTTTGTTCCATCATGGTTTTCAATAAGAATATGAACTCTTGCAGAATCAATTCTTTTATTTGATAATGCTTCGTGTAATAAGACTGTATTTTCAGCAGAAACTGTTAAAGAAAGAATTAATAAAATAGCTAAAAATACCACTGCACCTCTTTTCATAATTCAATTTATAAATGTCTAGTATAAAAATATTTTGATGAGATATGTCCAAATATTAATAAAATAATAAATGATAGGTGATTGCAAATGCAGTTTTTCTAAGAATCAATGAATTTTTATTGAAAATCACGCAAGAAGCGGGATTTTCTGATGGGGATGATGAATACCCCGCATAATATCACTTACGTTCCTAACTTTCAGAGTGGCTGAAAGCTTAAGTGCGTGATTTTCAGTCAGAAAATCTGCATGTAAAAGTGAGGAGCGTTAAAAACCCCATAATTTATTATGGGGATTGCTCCTCACTGCAGATTTTCGTTATATGTTGAATCATCTCTACTACATATGAACAGGCACCTTGAAGCAATATTGGAAGCAGCAGTGCCAGGAGCAGGTTTTGTATTTGGTCCACTGGATGCAATAAAATACAAACATCCTATGCCACTAATCAGAAGCTTGTTACTTGAAGTTATAAAATATTATTGTATTTATGAGCCTCTGCTAGAAATATATCAAAGATAATCACTTTTTCTTTAATTTTGAACTCTTGTACTTTTCTTCTTTGTAAGGTTTTAACCGAATAACCTGTGTATCAAACCCAAACTCATTTAGTTTATCCTGGAGTTTATCAACAAAATGATATTGGTCATAACCAAGACATATAACATCAGGTTTTACTTTCTTAATATTTGCATACCTATCAGTTGGATGTCCAAGCAAGGCCTCATCAACCAGTCTTAATTGAGCAACATCACTTAAACGCTCTTGTTGAGCAATCATTGGTTTTTTCCCTTTTACTTTTTCAATTACTTTGTCAAGAGCAACCACAACAATAAGATAATCCCCATGTTCCTTAGCCTGCTGAAACATATTTATATGTCCAGGATGAATTAGATCAAAACTTCCAAACACCATAACTTTTTTCATTTTCCATACTCAGCATCAATAATATCTTTAATTGCTTTAGCTTTCTTTTTTCCAATCTGATTAACTTTTTTTAGTTCATCAATTGATGCATTTGCAATATTTTTTATTGATTTAAAATGATTTAATAAAGGTTTTGATAAAGTAGCTCCCACACCTGGAAGTGAGGACACAATGAATTCTTGTAGTTCTTTTTGTGTAAGTGGCTTTTTTTCACCATGTCTATATACATCTTTACTACGTTCAACTTGTTCTCGTTTAGCAACTATTCGCAGGAACGCAGCAGTTTCTTTTGGATTTTTAGTATATACAATAGGTATAGAGTAATCTACAATTATTGTTGACAGTAGACCAAGAATAGCATTTGGGTGCACTCTTCTTACAGAATAGATATCCTGATTTCCTTCAACTAAAACAATAGGTTTTTTATAGCTTTTTTTCATGCTCCTAAGCTGAGCTAGTAATCTGCCATCTATTATTGAGTTTACAAAATCTTCAACAGTTTTAAGCTCTACACAAACATCTTTGCTTAAAACATAATCTGCAACATCAAGACTTTCAAGTTGTATTTTTATATTCCATTCAATTAATTGTTTTATTGTGCCTGAGCCTTTTTCTCTATGATCAACATACACAGTAATATTTTCTTGCTTTGGAATATAATCCTTTAGACTCTTTTTAGGAACTTCAAATTGTAAATCTTTTTTAAGCTTATTTAATACACGATACATTCTCCTTTCCTTATGTATTGCAGCCCATTTGTAAGCTTCATCTCTTGTCTTTTTTGTAGTCAGAACTATAACTTCTCCTTCTTCTTGTCTTCCAGTTCTACCTTTTCTTTGTATAAACCTAATTGCAGACGGAATCGGCTCATAAAAAATAACACTGTCAACTTTAGGAATATCAAGTCCTTCTTCAGCAATCTGGGTAGCAATTAAAATATTATATTCTCTTGCTTTAAAATCTTCTAGAACTTGTTTTTGTTTTTTTTGAGACATACCCGTATTTCTTTTCTTTTGCTGTCCTGTAAACAGGTGTGATTTTACTCCATTAACAGTATCAACCTCTTCTTTGATCTTGACTGCACTATCTCTATATTGTGTAAAAATAATTAATTTAATGTTTTGATTATTTTTCAACTTTTTGTCTAAGATTTCTCTTAGTTTTGAAAGTTTCGGATGCTCAATTCCCTTTTCAAACAAGCTTTCAGCTTTTATCATAGCACTTCTAAAATTAAGATCTCTCATAAGATTAATAACTGCCTTGACTTTGGTTTTTCTAGACTGGCTTTTAATTTGATTCATATAATCTAGTAGTGGAGAAATTCCTTGGGTTTCAAGTAATATTGAAGCGTGCTGAACTTTCATAGCTTCAGCAACCAAACTAATGCTTTTCATAACTTCATAATCTCTCTCACCCTGAGATATTTTTGCCTGAAGAGAAGCCTGCAGCCCTAAAAGCTCACGTTTTGGCAATCTTTTTATCTTTTTTTTACTAATAAAGCCTTTTTTAGCTACTCTAAGTAATTTTGACTGAATACAATCATCTAGATATTTTTTAATATTCAAAAATTCCTTTGGAAGCTCAACATCAACCCATTTAATTTCAATTGGCTTGACATACTGCCTTACATCTGGATCTTTATTTGTTCTAACTTCAATAGATTCAATTCTCAGATTTTTACAAACCTCTTTAATCTTTTCAAGATCTGAACCAGGAGAAGCAGTCATGCCAATTATTTTTGGAAACTTGGACAATTTATGATATTGTTTTGCAACCCATACATAAGCATAATCTCCAACAGCTTTATGTGCTTCATCAAATCCAATTAAACTAACATTTTCTAAATTTACTCTACTGCAGATAATATCATTTTCCATTGCTTGAGGAGTAGAAAAAACTATTTTAGATTCAACCCATAATTTTTCTCTATCATCTGGCTTAACTTTACCTGAGAAAATAGCCATATCTTTTTCATTTATCTCAAAATTTTTCTTAAATACACTATAATATTGGTCAATTAGTGGTTTTGTGGGTCCTAAAAGCAGTATTTTTGAGTCGGGATATTGTTTTAATCTTTGGGCAGCTAGCATCAGAAAAATATTTGTCTTACCCATACCTGTGGGAAGCACTACAAGAGTATTTTTTTCAACTGCTGTAGCAAAAATAGTTTGCTGGTAAAGCCTAGGCTTGAAATTTTTAATCATAAAATCAATAATGATTCTTGGTTTATATTATTTGTGTCAAAGTCAAGTTAATGTTAGCCCCATAATACCGGTTCAGTCGTCAGTTTGCTAAACCATTATTCATATTGTATGGAGTTTAATTTGATACAATCATTCCATTGGTGTGCTTTGAATCACTTCACTTTGTTTCGCACAAAACTTACAAGTTCCTTGCA
>JAANXH010000059.1 GCA_018263355.1 Candidatus Woesearchaeota archaeon | reverse complement strand
ACTAAACATGATGGGGACACATTTAAGCTACTATACATTGAATATGATGGATTTAACACCGACATGTGTGAGTATCCAAATCTTGTCAAAACAGGCTCGTGTGAAAAAACAGGCAACACATATAAAATCCATTCTTATTATGAGCCAAATGATCCAATATTTGACAGCTGGAGATATATGACCGGCGGAATAAGAGTAGAAACTTAAGCTACATTGATTCCAATGCTTGTATTCTTTTTTCAATTGGTGGATGTGTTGAGAATAGCTTTACAATCAAACCTTTTTTCTTAAATGGATTAGATATGTATAAATGTGCTGTTGCATTTGAGGCTGTTTTTAGCTGAGAATGATCATTTTCAATCTTTTTTAAAGCATTTGCAAGTCCTTTTGGATATCGTGTAAGCATTGCTCCAGAAGCATCTGCTAAAAACTCTCTTTTTCTTGAGATTGCTAACTTGATAAGGTTTGCCACCAAAGGTGCAAGGATTGCTGCTAATAAACCAATAGCCAACCCAATCAACTGTAATGAACCCCCTTTTCTATCCCGTTTTCTTCCATAAAAAAAAGATCTTAACATAAACCTGCTCAGCAAGGCTATAACCCCTACAAGCACTGCTGCCAATAACATTGTTCTAATATCATAGTTTTTAATATGGCTAAGCTCATGAGCAATAACACCTTCTAATTCCTCTCTGTTAAGCTTATCAATTGCGCCAGTTGTTACAGCAACTGAAGAGTTTTCTGGATTTCTGCCTGTAGCAAAAGCATTTATGGCATTATCATTAATAACATATATTTTTGGAACAGGAATGTCTGCTGCAATTGCCAACCCCTCAACTACATTAATTAGATGAGCATGCTCTGTTTTTTTAGCCAATTTTGCCCCAGAGAGTCTAAGTACAATTTTATCTCCTGAAAAATAACTTACTAAGCTCCAGATAATTGTAAACATAAAAGCTAACACAACACCCATATAATTAAGCCCAAAAGCAATGTCAAAAGCTATTCCCAGACCCATAATTAGAATTGCAAACAAGAAAAATAAGAGAAATGTTTTTCTTTTGTTTGATGCAATTTGATTATACATAGCAAAAAAGGAGATTATATTATTTAAATATTTTACTAAATCAAAACATTATTGCTCCTCAGGAGAGTTTACTATCCCAGACTTAAAGTTTACAAGCCAAGGAACATATCTTATTGCTAAAAACATGGGGCTTTCTGGATATACTTCAACATTATCTACTTGATCAAAAATAACATCTACATCAAATTCTTCAATATCACCAGCTAGAACTTCTGTATCAATGACGAATAATTTATACACATCATCAATCATAGATTTATAATCCTTATTCTGATAGCTTTGCTGTAAGCTTTCAATTTGATCTTGATTTAACAATTCCCTGTCTTGTGCAAATCCAGTGGCACTAAAACCCTGAATAATAGTTCCATTACTTTGTACTAAAAATGTGTTTTTTGAATCAAAAAAATTATTTTGAAAATCCCTAAAATCCTTAAACACAAAAAATCCAAAAACCAAACTGATCAAAAGTACAATAAAAATCACAGAAAACAAAAACTTAACAATTTTTTTTGTAATCTTGAGTAATACAAACAAAACAATTGCAAAAATGATTACTCCAATAATAAATAATATATTCATTGTAAATCCAAATCTTCTGGAAGTGTTACTTGATCCTCTTTTACAGAGTTTACAACTAAATTATCATACTCAATAACAATTTTTCCATCATCGGTTATAATTTCTCTTTTAACAGGCAGCCCCCAATAATCCCAAATCCAAACCCTTTCTGAGTTTCCATCTTGATTAGTATATGAAATAACAGATGTATCTCTATTTTCTATTTGAGTGGTTTCTGTAATCTCTCCATTATCAATTTGACTTACAATTTGCATAGGAGTTGTAGGTGCAAAATTAGACAATCCAACTATTTTAGATTTTCTTCCCTTGCACTCATCAACTTTATCACAAACAAGATATGCTTCCTTAGAACCTAAATAAACATCATAGAACTCAAAACCATCATATTTTTGCAACTGTGGATGGGAAATTTTAATATTTTCTCCACGCACATAATAATTAATAATAATTGGGCTGACCCCTCTATACATGTATTCATAGCTTTTTATCTTGGAATTTCTAGCAAATAATTCTTTAATATCCTCATCTAATGGCTCTACCTCAGGTTCCTCTGGCTCGACCACTTGAGTTTCAACCTCTACTTGCTCAGCAGGTTCAGGTTGTGTGTCTGGTTCTTTTGTGCATCCAATTAATAGTATCATTAAAATAATTGCTAGTATTTTTTTCATTGTAATAAATTCTGATGCTAATTTATATTTAAATCTTTCTGAGTAAGACATTGTAAAGTTAAGAGGACAGGTGTCACCAGTCACCATGACAAGCATTTGAGTATGCAAATCTTGTCCACGGTGGCATGGTGGGGGACGTCCTGTAGTATGCTAACGAGCAAAGCGGGTTTGCTCGCATGTCACGGGTGCCAGGTAGCCTGAGCAGATCCTTAACTTGACAATGTACTAAGTACAAATTATTTAAACAACTAGTGTATCATACAGTAATTTAGAATCAATTAAAAATACCATAAGTTATTTAAATACCCTCAGTTTACTCTTTATTATGGCACGAATGGGAGGATTTAGGAGAAAAACTAGGCATAAGTTAAAAAAACCTTTAAGGGAAAAAGGAAAAGTAACTTTAAGCCGACATCTAAAAAAATTTAAAGTGGGTGATCGAGTAACACTAATACTAGAGCCTTCAGTACATAAAGGTGTGTTTAACCCACGTTTTCACGGAAGATCAGGAATAGTCAAATCCAAAAAAGGAGAATGCTA
>JAANXH010000058.1 GCA_018263355.1 Candidatus Woesearchaeota archaeon | reverse complement strand
TGAACAGAAAATGTTTCACATTTTCAAGTTCCGAAAAAGTGGTAGTCAAAGCAGAGGCGACAATACCCCACATCATGTCACTAACGTTCCTGACCTTAAGCATAGCTTAAGGCTTTATTGTGGGGATTGGTTGGAAAGCGAAGCTTTACAACTCACTGAACACAGTGACTGTGAGCCTCTGCACCACTTTTTAGTTATTTAAATCAGAACAAGGTATAAATTTGATCCTGAAAAAGAAATGACAAGAGGACAAGTAGCACAAGCAATGTATAACACACTTATGTACATAAAATAAACAGTTGTATAACCAAAACATTAATAATATTCAATAATAAAGATGTATAAAGAATTATAAATAAAATAAACAAAAAGGTGATTAAATGAAAAAAATAATATTTGGATTTTTAATAGTTAGTTTAGTATTGTTAGTTGCAGGTTGTGGTGGAAACACACCTATATGTGGTGACGGAACTTGTACAATAGATGAAGATGCCTTGAATAACTGTCCAGAAGATTGTGACAGGACAGTTGATTTACAAGTTAAGGAAATTGGATTTGGTGGAGATGTTTTAGCTCATGGTGTAAATGAATTTATTTTTACAGTTGAAAATAATGGATATGTTCCTGCAGAATTTATTGGTGAGCTAAGAATATATTATGGAGATAGACAATACCTTAGTAGAACAATAACTACTACACAAGAAAATGGAAAATTAGTGGTTAAAGATGGAGCAAATTTTGTCTTAAAGGAAGAGGTATATATTGGTAGTACAGGAAACTGGAGAGCAGAGTTTGAAGTTAGTGCAGTAAATAAGGAAGACTCAGATCTGATAAATAATGAATTATCAGAAAAATTTACTTCAGTGCCGCAAAGCTATCCTAATTATCTTATTGAAAAGGACTTTGGTGAATTAGAATATTCAAGATCTAGTAGATCTATAGAACAAATGATTCTTGGTTTAGAAGATAATAACGGAGTTACATATAGAGCTGATTACTATGGCTCTTATGCTTATGCAGAGATTACAGAATACAAAAAGGAGTTTAGTATGTTTGATTTTAGGGATGAACTTCTTGATCAATATGGTGAAAGAAGGATGACTCTTGAAGAATATGAAGGATCCTATCTTTATATATTGGAAGAAGATAGTAGATACCAATCTAACCAATTGACAGTTTTCTGGATGTCAGGAAAAAACAAGGTTGTTAAATTATACCTAAGTGGTGAAGATTATCAAGTAAAGTCATTTATTGAACTTTTGGAAGGCTATATTGAAATGCACTCAAGTTCCTTGTCTGAAGAATTAACCTGTGGTAATAGTCGATGTGACAGAACTCATAATTACCTCAGGGTTGGACAAAGCACAAGTTTTAATGATATTGATATTGGACTAGCTAGCGTAGATGATGAAAAGCAAGAAATTACTTTGAATGTGAGTGGTTCAATTCATTCTTTGGAAAGAAATGAGATTCTTATGTTAGATGAGAAATATGTTCAAGTCCAAAATCTGGGTGTCAGGTCATATGAAAGGTGCAAGTGGCCAAAATATACTAGGATAAATTATAATGTGACAAATGCAACAGGGAGTCATCTGAATTGCTTCAGTGAATTGAATGTAGGTTGTCGGGTAGATGGAACCTTAATTAAGCCTACATACATATCTAATTACAAAGAACCCTATGTAGGTTTTACAGCATATCTGGATAGCCCAAACATATATCAATCAATGCGTGTAGGAGAGAAAAAATGGATTGGTAAATTCCAGGTTGAATTGCTTGACATAAATGGAACTCAAGAATGCACAAAAACAGAAAATGGACATCTGAACCTTGGTGAGAACTTCAGAACTTGTCCTGCTGATTGTGAAACCTAAACAGGTTAATTTTTTTTTTAATTTTTTGTCATTTCTTTTTTACTGACAAGTCTTGTTAATTCTGCTAATACTAATAATCCGACTAAATAAAGAGCAAGGTAAATAACTTGAGTAGACACAGATCTAAGTCCTGTGCCAAAAATAACCTGCTGCCTTAGTGCACTTTCAGAAATAACAAATGGACTGGCTTTAGCAAAACTTCCAACTAAAGATTTCATACTTTCAATAGGAATAATCATTGAAGAAAACATAAAGAAAATACAGCTCAGTGAAATAGCTGCAAGAGTAGTTGTCTCCTCAGAATTGAAAAGATTACCCAGAATCATACCAATACAAATAAAAATTGATGCAGCTAATAAAATAACCACAATTATATTATGGATATTTGAAAAAATATTCACATTGAAGAATAACTTAGCAACTATAAACAAAATCAAACACTCAATTAGTACAATAAATAAGCTTGTTAAAAATGTACCAATAACAAAATAAACATCCTTTATAGGAGTAATAAAATTTCTAAAATAAGCTTTGGAAGATTTTTCTTTCATAACAATAGTGCTGGATAAGAGAACAGAAATAAATGTGATAACTAGAATAACCATAGAGGGAAACAGATAATCAATAGTTTTTTTATTCTTCATAATAGGTTTAATCTCACTCAATATTGGCTTGATAATTGCATTTGGATCTGCAAATGTAAGTGAATCAATGTTTGAAGCAACACCAGACATGGCACTCTCAACCAACTCAATACTCTCTACTCCCTCATCTGCAACAGTTTTAATAGAAGAAAGCTCACTGGACAAGGATTGTTTTTTTGAATTAATATCACTAATATCTTGCTCAGCTGTATCAATAGTTTCATCCAGTTTAGCAAGATTAGCTTGCATAAGCAAGGTCCTGTCCTCTAAAGTATCATAAGAAGAATCAATCTCATCTTCAGCATCTTCTAAGTCATTTTTTGCACTATCTATCTGTTGATTTGTAGCATCAAGGTCTTCTATGGCATTGTCTATCTCACTAGTCCTATCCTGCATTAGGGCAAGAGTTGAAGAAATCAAATCACAGCTAGGATCTGATGAGCTTTGCAGCTGCTTGGAAATCAATTCAGAATTTAAATCATCAAATAATGATTCTTGCGAAGAGCATTCCATTCTTGAGTAGACATCTGTAAGATTATTCTCAATAGCATCTGAATCTTTTTTTAGTTTTTGTAAAGATTCACTTAATGACTGAGCATCATCTGATACTGAGTTAAGCTCAGATTCATACTTGTTTATCTTATTGATCATACTATTTCGGGAAGATTTCATCTCTGTTTGTGTCTGTTTAAGGTCAGTTTTGGCCTGCTGTGTGTCAACTGAACTAAGATCTACACCCATTTCAATACCTTCAACATTCTCTTGTATATTTGTTACCTTATACCCCATATCCTGAGCATTTGTCTTAAGTTCTGAAATAATATCAGAATTTTCCTGGATAGTAGAAGATGTCTGCTTTAAAGTATTGAGCAAGTCTTGGGTAAGTCCCATGCTTATCTGCATATTTTGGTCTTGTAGTTCATAAGATAGCATGTTCAAAAGAGTATAAACAAGATTAAGTTTAGAATAATCCACATGAAACTGTACTTTTTTCTGACCCTTAGAAGCATTACCAAAAACCATACATAGATGATTTGAACCTTGTTTTACACTATCCACACAATTTTCTAGATTATCCATCTTAGCTACACTAAAATCTCTGGCTGTAATCCCTTCAATTATCTGATTACTCACATTAGTGTATTGGTCAGCATAAACACCAATTTTAATACCAAACAAACCTGAGCTATTAAAAGCAACACCAATAATTAACATTAATAACAAAGGACCAAGCAAGACTATTAATGCAGAAACTTTAGAATACATAAGCCTTCTAAGGTTTTTTAATATAATAATTCCTATTTCACCTATCATTTCTTGTAAACGCCTCAAAAACTTCATTTAATGATGGTTTATTAACCTCGACATCCAGTAATCTCTCTTGCATCTGTTCAAGCAAATGCAAAGTGTAATGAAGAACTGTCTCTGCTTTTGGAGTATAAATCACTAGCTTATGGCCACGGTTCATATGATATGTTATTGGCAATCTTTGACTCTTCAACCATTTAACAATATAATTATATCTTCCAGGATAACACTCCAGATGTATTTCTTCATTTCTTGAGTACATATCTTTAAGCTGATTTGGACTTCCAACAACCAGCAATTTTCCCTTAGAAATTATTGCAACTCTGGTGCAGATATGTTCAATCTCTTCTAGTAAATGAGAGGAGATAATAATTGTTGTGCCTTTCCTATTAATAGACTCAATCAAATGCCACATATGTTTTCTAAGTAATGGATCAAGACCAGCAGTTGGTTCATCCATAATAAGAACAGGAGGATCATGAACCATTGCACATGCTAAATCTAACCTTCTTTTCATCCCACCAGATAAATTATCTGCATACTCGTCTTTAGCAGCACTTAATTCCACAAGATGAAGCAAATAATTAGCACGTGTTTTCAAAGCCTTTGTAGGTAGTCCATGTAATCTTCCATAATAAACAATATTTTCAAATGCAGTCAATTCATCATAAATACAATTATCCTGGGTTGCAAAACCCACAACTTTTCTAATCTCTTTAAGTTTGTGAGAAATACTCTTATTTTTAAAAATAATATCTCCTCCATTAAGTTTGTAAAAACCAATTAAAGCTCTAAGTAAAGTTGTTTTTCCAGCTCCGCTTGAACCAATCAAACCAAAGATCTCACTTTTATATACATTAAAACTAATATTGTGCAGAATATGTTTATTTCCAAATCTTTTTGACACATTTTGGAATCTTATTAGAGGTTTAACTACCATAATCTAAGTTTTTACATCCATGATATATAAATTTGAGTATCCATTTCAAAATAGTAATTAGATGTGGAATACAGAAATGTCAGACAAAGAAAAGGAGAATTTTTTGCAAAGAATTTATAAATTGAATATTTAAATTAATATCTGATGAAAAAAAAAGAGATGTTCGATCTAAAAGACAAATTCCTTTTACCAATTGCTAATATTTGTTTATTACTGAGCAGTATTTTAGTTGGAAATATTGTGCAAAATTTTTTTAGATTATTGATTATAATACTTTTTATTTCATTTGTGTATTGGTTTATTAAAATCAGGAAAATCAATTCTGAGTTGTGGTATGGGGTTAAACACTGTTGTTATGTGCTTAGTATTTCTCTAGCACTCACAATAGTTTTTGCTTCTGTTCTCCCATATCTTGTATTCCAAAACAGATTCTACAGCTGGATAGAAATTCAGTATCTTTACTTGACTCCTGTATTCTTCATGTTTTTAATGAGTGCATTTTTATTCAACAAAATAATTAGGCAAGAGAAACCTCAATTTCTTCATAATTTGAAAGTTTCTTTAATAGTAACAATCATCTTGTCTTTAATAATTTCTGCTGTTGGTGTTGGTTTTTGGGTAGTATTTCAACAGAGTAGATCAAAATGGTATAATACCGCCTTTGACAATAATATGCACTCCATTTATATGCACTCCATTTTGGACGATACTAAGATTAGGCCCGAGCTTCAAATTTATAGAGAAATTTACAATTACAGAATAAATCATATTAATAAGGCGTATGAGAAAAAGATTGAGTTTGATGAGAAAAAGACGAGTTTGTGTATAAGAGAAAATTGTGCTAGAACTGTAGCTAACAAGGCTCTCCATGTGCTCGAGGTGTTTATTGAGACAATGGTAATAAAAGGAAGACTAACACAAGCAGATGAAGAGTTAGATTTTATTTACTCAGAAGATTTTAATTATGATTCTTTTGAGGAGTATTTAGAACTCTTGGAAAAGAACATTACTATAGATTATGCAAATGTAGATTTAATAACCCCTCCCAAAATAGTTGTACCCTCTGATATACGATTTGAATATCTCTCTGAATATTCTGATGTGGGAGTAGCAGATCTCAATTATTTTGATTCGAATCCTGATGAGTCTCCATTATGGGCAGGTATCAAATTTGCTACTAGTCATTCAATTTTTTACAAGGAGCTGTATCGATTATTTGTAAAGATTCAGATTACAACCGGACAGAGTTCAAGAGCACCCTCTCTACTTGTTTATTTACACAAAAATGTCAGTGTGGAAGAACCAGTTGAAAGTAAGATAATTAGGTATAGGTTGCTATCCTCTTGGGGATAAGGTAAATAATCCTATCCACAAATTATATAAACTACTTTTCTTACTTTAAATATATGACAATCAGACAACCTTTAGTATCAGGCCAATTTTATGCTTCAGATATTACAAAACTAGAAAACCAGATAAAAAAATCTTTCTTACATAAAAAAGGACCAGGAACATTGCCTATCTCAAAACGTGAAGGTAAAACAAAAGCTGTTATCTGTCCGCATGCAGGTTATTCATATTCAGGACCATGTGCTGCCTGGTCATACAAAGAAATAGCAGAATCAAAAATCCCAGACACTTATGTTTTAATTGGTCCAAATCACAGATCAAACAAAACTTCAATTAGTTTAAACCCTTGGAGAACTCCATTTGGAATAGTAAATGTTGATAAAAAACTAGGAAAAGCAATAGCAAACAAATCAAAAATACCTCTAGGAGATCAGCAGCAGGAACACTCACTAGAAGTGCAATTACCATTTTTACAATATGTAAACAAACAAAACCTTAGAAGAATAAGGATATTGCCCATAGCTCTATCAGAAGATGTTGATTTACACAAGCTAGCTCTTGACATAAAAGAAATCTTAATGGACCAAGACAAAGAAGTTACATACATAATAAGCTCAGACTTTACCCATTATGGCTCAGCATACAGATATGTACCATTTTCTTCAGACATACAGAAACGACTATACAAATTAGATTTAGGAGCAATCAAACTAATACAAAAAAGAGATTCAGAAAATCTAAAAAAATACATGAAAGAAACAGGAGCTACAATCTGTGGAATAATTCCTCTGTTACTTTTGTCAAAACTAGTTAAGACAGAGGGGGAACTATTACAATACTATACCTCTGCAGACCTAGCTGGAGACTACAAACAAGCAGTCGGATATGCCTCAATAGTGTTTAGATAATCTAAGGTGAAGGAGTATTACATTCTTCATCAACCATTTCATCATCAGGTATAACATTCTTCAACCTTATAATCTTCAACTGGATCTTCATCAACCACATCCTCTAATACTTTGTATTTATGGATTTGGTACCAGTATTTTTTGTAATCTCTTACTGTGGTTGATCCATCTTCCTCTTCAACTTTTGCGAAACAGTCTTCATTAGCAATTGTCTCATGTTTTTCAATATGCATCATGACTCTATCTCCAATATTCAGATTAATCAGGTTTTTCCAACAGTCCAAATGAAATTAATATATTTGTGTGCTGGCATATTGACCACAGATTACTCTAAATAAGAATAATGGATCTGCGTTAGGTCTCATAAAGAGATGAGCCCAGCATTTTCCCAAACCTTTAAAAACAAAACAAGGTTCTATTATATGAAGGTGGTTATATGGAACAACAAGATATTCAGGCTAAATATTATGAATTTCAAATGCTCAATGAGCAGCTACAAGAAAGACAGCAGCATTTAAAAATGATGGAAGAGCAATTAGTTGAGCTGCAGGGAGCAATTCAAACACTAGATGAATTAGAAGATAATAAGGAAATTTTGATTCCCATCAGTGGAGGAATCTTTGCAAAAGCAAAACTTGTAACAAGTAAAGAACTATTAGTTAATGTTGGAGCAAATGTTATTGTTAAAAAAAACAGACAAGATACTAAAAAAATATTGACTGAAAAAGTAGAGCAAGTAGAGCAAGTATTGGCTCAATTAACACAAACAACAGAGCAGTTAACAATGCAGCTTCAAGATCTTGCAGGACAACTTCAAGGTAAAATCTAGAAAAATGTTTAAATCTCTAAAGAAAAAACTAAAGTCGGCAATATCTAAGGTTTCTAAAAAAGTTGAGGAATCTAAGCCAGAAGAATCATCAGAAGGATTAGAAAAAAAAGAAAAGTCTGTTGAAGAAACAAAACCAGAAAAACCTAAGGAAAAAAAGCTAAAAAAGGATAAACCAAAGCAGGAGAAATCTAAAAAAGCTGAACTTATTAAAGAAATTGATGAAATAAAAGACAAAGAAGCAGAAGAACCAAGTGAGGAAAAACAGCCTGAAAAAGAAAAACAGACTCAACCTGAGAAACAAATACAAAAGCCTGCAGAAAAAAAAGAACAACAAAAAAAATCAGTTTTAAAAAAACTCAAAAGTAAGTTAAGCTATAATATCTCAGAAAAATTATTTGAACAAATATTTGATGAACTTGAAATAATATTATTGGAAAACAATGTTGCACTAAAAGTAATTGATGTTATAAAAAAAGATCTTAAAAAAGAGCTAGTTGGAAAACAAATACCTAGAAAAAAAGTTGAATTAAAAATTAAAAAAGTATTGAAAAACTCAATACAAAATCTATTTGAAGCTGAAGATATAAACATTCTAGAATTAACCAAACAAAAAAAACCATTGGTTGTATGTTTTGTAGGAGTAAATGGCTCAGGAAAAACAACCACCCTTGCAAAAATAGCCTCTATGTTAAAACAAAACAACAAAAAAGTAATAGTTGCAGCATCAGATACCTTTAGAGCAGCAGCAATCCAGCAAGTGCAGGAACACACAGACAAGTTAGGAATCAAACTTATAAAACATGATTATGGCGCAGATGCAGCAGCAGTGGCATATGATGCAATAAAATATGCAAAATCACATGATACAGATGTGGTCTTAATTGACACAGCAGGAAGACTTCATTCAAACAAAAACCTGATGCAGGAAATAAAAAAATTAAAAAGAGTAACTAATCCTGACCTGACAATATTTGTGGGAGAAAGTATAACCGGTAATGACTGCATAGAGCAGGCAAGAACATTTAACCAGGAAATTGGCATAGATGCAATAATTCTTTCAAAAGCAGACATAGATGAAAAAGGAGGAGCAGCAATATCTGTTTCACATATAACAGGAAAACCAATAATATTCATAGGCACAGGCCAGGAATATAAAGATCTAAAAGAATTTAATTCTGAGCTAGTTGTTAAATCCTTGGGATTGTAAAGAAATCCGCTGACAAAGGACTACTCTCCACTAAAGTCTTTGACTGTGTAAGTTAAAGGCAAAGAACGATAGTGAGATTGGTTGCCAGAGCAACCTTGGAACGAAGCAAAGCGAAGTGAGATTGTGAGGGAGCATTGCGCCCTTTGTCTTTTACACGCGGATTTCTGCAATTCAAAATGCATTCATCTCCACTTAAATTGGAGTTTTCTGCTTTCGAATTATAAAAAAAAAGAAAAAACCAAAGATTAATACCTATAATGGTCAGGTTTGTATGGTCCTTTGGTTGGTACTCCAATATATTCAGACTGTTCATCAGACATCTTTGTCAGTTTTGCTCCAAGCTTATCAAGATGTAATCTTGCAACCTCTTCATCTAATTTCTTGGGCAGCATATAAACCCCAATCTTATGATCCTTAGTCCAAAGATCAATTTGAGCCAGAACTTGATTAGTAAAACTATTAGACATCACAAAACTTGGATGACCTTTAGCATTTCCAAGATTAACTAACCTTCCTCTTGACAGCAAGATAATAGAATTTCCTTTTGGAAAAACAAACTTATCAACCTGAGGTTTAATATTGATCTCCTTAACATCAGCTAATTTTTCAAGTTTTTCAACCTGAATCTCATTATCAAAATGACCAATATTACAAACAATTGCCTGGTCTTTCATCTGCTTCATATGCTCAACTGTAATAACATCACAATTACCTGTTGCAGTAACAAAAATATCAGCATCACAAACAACATCTTCCACAGTCTTAACCTCAAAACCTTCCATTGCAGCCTGCAATGCGCAAATAGGATCAACCTCTGTTACAATAACCCTTGCACCAAAACCTCTCATACTCTGGGCACAGCCCTTACCAACATCCCCATATCCGCAGACAACAACAACCTTACCTGCAATCATAACGTCTGTTGCCCTTTTAATACCGTCTGCAAGACTCTCTCTGCAGCCATATAAGTTATCAAACTTGCTTTTTGTAACAGAATCATTCACATTAATAGCTGGAAACAGTAATTCATTCTCCTCAAGCATCTGATACAATCTGTGCACTCCAGTAGTAGTTTCTTCACTCACACCTTTTATTTTTTGGGCAACCTTTGTCCATTTGTTTGGTGTTTTTTCATAAATCTCTTTTAGTGTAGCCATAAGCTCTCTAAAATCTTCACCCTTGTCAGAATAATCTTTTTCAAGCAAGGCAGGATTTTTTTCAATTTCTACACCTTTGTGAACCATTAAAGTAGCATCTCCACCATCATCAACAATCAAATTAGGACCTTTACCATTAAAATCAAGAGCTTTAGCAGTAAATTTCCAATATTCTTTTAAGGATTCTCCTTTATATGCAAAAACCGAAACACCTTTTTTTGCAACAGCAGCAGCAGCAGGATCATGAGTACTATAAATATTACAAGAAGCCCACCTTACACTTGCACCTAACTCAACTAAAGTTTCAATTAAAACAGCAGTCTGAACAGTCATATGCAAACTTCCAGTTATCTTTGCTCCTTTCAAAGGTTTGCTAGAACCATATTTTTTTCTCACTGACATCAAACCTGGCATCTCAACTTCAGCAATATCAATCTCTTTTCTTCCACTATCTGCTAATTTAATATCCTTAACCACAAAATCATTATCCATATTATCACCGTTCTAAATAAAAGAATACACATTATATATACTTTTTCTTAAAAAAACTAAACAAATTTAACCAAAATCCTCTAATTAGTAAACAAAATAGATAAAATTTATAAATTGGTTAAACAAATTTAAAATAAAATGGATAACAAAGACTGGAAAATCATCAATGAACTAAAACAAAACTCGCGTGCAACAATAAGAGGAATAGCTAAAAGAACTAAAATCCGGCCTAGCACAGTACACAGTAGAATGAAAAAGCTAAAGCAAGAAAACATAATAGAAAAATATACAATAAAGCTAAACAACAAAAAAACTGGGCAGGGATTTATAGTCTGGGTTTGGATAAAAACAAATGGAGAAATCAGAGACAGTATTTTCAATAATGAAATTGTAAAAGAAGTTTTTGGAATCACAGGCGAATATGATCTTGTAATGAAACTCAAATGCAGAAATATTGAAGCATTCAACAAATTCATACATAAATTCAGACAACTGCGAGGAGTACAATCAACCTTAACAATGGTAGCAACTTCAGCAATAAAAGAAGAGATTTAGGACTTTGGAGAAAATTTTTATACTTTTACCATTTTTTAGTTAATATGACACCAACTGATTATCATCCCCCAAAATTAGATAATAGACAAGAGGATATGCTAGATCCATTAGATTCATTCTGGGATGAGCCAGGGGTTATTGATTTCGGGGAACAGATTAGTAGGAATAGAGCTTATAGAGGGGCATCGAATCAACAATACAGAAATGAAATGGAAAGAAAAAAGAGACGTGAATTTGGTCCATTTTGTTTATATTCAGATCCTGTCCTGTTAAAAATTGATGAAGAGCTTGGATCATTAGGCATATCAAACCTTTACAGAGATGGGGATAATTGGAAAGGTCTAGATGAGTGGTTTTTAGATTATGATGAAGGATTAGATAGACATGAGGGATTTGCTATTTTGTACAGTTCAATGAAAACAGGATTACTCCCATGGCAAAGAGAACATCTGATAGTAGTTGGAAAATATAATCAGGAAGCAGAAGAACTTAGAGATAAGTTTCAACCAGAAATACTTTACAGGTTTAATCCAGGAAAAACTGAGACAAGAACAATCCATTGTTATAGCATAATCCCTGGCCATCAAATTCCCCTAAGACCAAATAAAGGAATCAAGCTTGTAACTGCCTCGGACTCTGATCAAATATATGAGCAACTATCTTCTTTGGTAAAAAAATTATCACAATCATATTGAGAAGATGATCTGTAAATATATTGTGATTCTTAATAAAAAAATAATTCTAATACTAATCTTTCTTTTTCGTAGATTCAGTTTTTTTTGTTTTCTTAGATTTTTCTTCAGGTTTATTTTCTTTGGTTTCTTTTTTAACAACTTCTGCTTTCTTGTCCTTAACTTCTTTGGAATCTTGTTTTTCCTCTTCTTCTACAAGATGAAATTCTCTTAAAAGTAAGAACCTAACAGGATAAATCTTGTTTAATTTTTTAGAAATTTCTTTTTGAAGTCTATTATATAAAATAATTCTCACAAAATCATTGTAACTAAGCTTTTTAACCCTATCAGTTAATTGTTTTTTTAAACCTGCTCTTAGTCCTCTTTTTGCAGATTTTTTTGCATTAAATCTTGTAAGCAGTAAAGGTTTTATCCTAATTTTAATATTATCTTTTGTAACCACAATAAAAGACTCATCTATTCTGTCAATCCTTCTTTTTACAAATCTTTTTAGTGCAGTGTGCAAAAATGTATAAGAAACAATCTCTGATTGAGCAGTTCTATCTTTTACACTAGTAATTCTTAACTTAACATTAATATTTTGCAGTTTAATATTCCCAGTAACATTTCTAAGATTAGTATCAACATATCTTCCAATAAGCTCATTTGGTTCTGCTGCTAGAGTTTCCCCAACATTTGCGTTTTTCAAACAAGAAGGTGCTACTATCTTATACCATCTCTTAGTCTTTGCTTTTGTTTTAACTTTAGCCATCTGATATATGGTAATTTGCACTGCTTTATAAATATTACTCAATAAAGATGAAGCCAAGTTTGATGAGGAGAGCCAAAAGCAATACCTGATTGGTGAGCGAGACCTCAACAATCGTAAGAAGCTATGCGGAACAGTTTGTCTTCTCTAAATTAGTATTGTAAATTTGTTTGATAATAATGTCACAAACTGGCAAGCGAACGGTATATTTTGGCAAACACATCAAACTTGACTCAACCATTATTAAACATAAGTTTGAATGGCGTTATTTTTTGTTTGAAAATACAATTATATTGATAATAAAAATCAAATATCAATATTCTTAGCTTCTAATGCATGAGTCTGGATAAATTCTCTTCTGGGCTTAACTTCATCTCCCATAAGAATAGTAAATATCTCATCAGCAATCAAAGCATCTTCAATAGTCACCTTTAATAAGTTTCTAGACTCTGGGTTCATAGTTGTTTTCCAAAGCTGTTTTGGATTCATCTCTCCAAGACCCTTATACCTTTGCAGTCCAAATCCCTGTCCAATCTCTTTCTTTACAGTTTCAAATTCTTTTTCAGTATAAACATATCTTGAAGATCTGCCCTTTTTTATTTTATACAAAGGTGGCTGGGCAATATACACATAACCTTTTTCTACTAACTCTCTCATATATCTAAAAAAGAAAGTTAATAACAAAGTCCTAATGTGCGCTCCATCAATATCTGCGTCAGTCATAATAATAATTTTATGATACCTAGCGTTGCTAATATCAAAATCAGCACCAACACCAGTACCAAGCGCAGTAATCAAAGCCAAAAGCTCTTTATTAGACAAAATTTTGTGTAATCTTGCTTTTTCAACATTTAATATCTTTCCTCGTAAAGGTAAAATTGCCTGAAACTTTCTATCTCTGCCTTGCTTAGCAGAATTGTGTACAAAAACTCCTGCTGCAAGAGCAAAGTTGTGAGTACCTTCAACTTCTAGATCATAAACATCAATTTTTTGATCAACCTTTTCAATTCTACATACTTTGTGATTATAATTCTCAACAGCTACATGGTGTTTATGAGATCCTTCTGAAGTATTGTAAACTTTATTTCTTAAATTGTACTTGTCGGACAGAAGATGGGTGAATATCCATTTTTTTTTCTTCAGATCATACACCATTTCGTAGCCTTTGATTGTTATTCTTCCTTCAATTTTTGATAGTTTTCTGTTCAATGGCATAAGGCTTGTTTTTTTGGTAATATTTGCTGCTTTAATGTAATCTGTATTCCGTGTCATGAACTTATGGTCAGGAGTACAGATAATTTCTTTACCATTATCAAGAATTAATTTTATTACAGATACATTTTTCTTAGTCTTTCTTGGATTCTTTATTAATCCAGCCTCAAACCTCCCGTCTTTCCCAATAGTGTAGCAGTAGTTCTTTTTTCCTTCTTTATCCTCTTTTACTAGATCCTTAAAAGTAAGATCTCTGCCGTCTAACAATGCAACTTTAGTATCACCAGAAAAACAACCTCCGGCTGAATCGCCTTCCACAATGAATATCTCACTTTTCTGTGGATCTTGTTCAGAGCAATCTGCAAGTTTGCCAGGTAGTGATGAGCTACTTAAAGCTGACTTTCTTCTGGTCAAATCTCTTGCTTTTCTTGCAGCAGCCCTAGCTTTAGCAGCAACCTGAGCTTTACTAAGAATAGATTTTGCAGCCCCAGGGTTTTCTTCTAAATAAGTGTTTAACCCAGAACTAACAATTGAATCAACAATACCTTTAACTTTGGAATTTCCAAGTTTTGTTTTTGTTTGTCCTTCAAATTGAGGTTCTGGAATTTTAATTGAGATAATAGCTGTAATTCCTTCTCTAACATCATTACTTGAAAGCCTAACATCACTAGACTTACCATTTTTTTCAGCATAATAATTTAGGGTTCTTGTTAATGCAGACTTAAACCCAGATAAATGAGTTCCTCCTTCAACAGTATTAATATTATTAACAAAAGAGAATATATCTTGCCTAAATCCATCATTGTATTGAATTGCAATTTCAGCAACTGCTTGATCTTTTTGGTTTTTAAAATATACCACGTCATGTAGAGGTTTTTTATTTCTGTTTAGTTCCTTAACAAACTCAGCAATACCTCCCTCGAATTTAAAAGTCTGATTCTTATCATTTCTCTTATCAAAAATCTGAATTTCAATACCTTTATTTAAAAAAGCAAGTTCCCGCATTCTTGAAGCTAGGATATCAAAACTAAAATTAATACTGTCAAATATCTGAGTATCTGGCAGAAAAATAACTTTTGTTCCAGTTTTATCACTTTCTCCAATAATTTCAATTGGTTTAGTAAACTTACCTCTTTTATATTTTTGGTAATATTTTTTACCTTTTCGGTTAACAAAAACCTCCATCTTCTCACTTAAAGCATTAACAACAGAAATACCAACACCATGTAATCCACCACTAACCTTGTAAGTTTTATTGTCAAACTTTCCTCCAGCATGTAATTTAGTCATAACAACCTGAAGAGCACTTACCTTAAATTTAGGATGAATATCAATAGGAATTCCTCTTCCATTATCAGTTATCTCAACACTATTATTTTTATGAATTATAATTTTTATCTTATCACAAAAACCAGCCATAGCTTCATCAATAGAATTATCTACAACTTCATTAACTAAATGATGCAAACCTCTTGAACCAGTTGAACCAATATACATTCCTGGTCTTTTTCTTATTGCATCAAGACCTGCTAAAACCGTAATCTTATCTGCGTCATATCCCATGTTTTCTCCTCTAGTTTTTTAGTTATTTTGATATACAAAATCAGCCTAATCTAAGAATGCAGAAATTCTAAACTCAGAGTCTAAATAATATTTTTCTGCAGTTAAAAATCTGATAAAAATTCTTAATTTTTTTATTAAATTGGCCTCTTTTTCCATAAGATTAGGAAGAGATTAGTGTTTATATATCTTTCGGTTATGAAATAGGACTAGAGGCTCCCTAGTTGCCAAATATTGAGGTTTCAGAGAGAACAAAACAAACAAAAATCTAGTATACATTTTCCTATACTTGGATATAAAGCCGAAATATTTATATACCAGTAATATCTTTATAATTTCCAATACTTAAACTTATGATAGAGGTGAAATATTAATGGGAAATCCAAAAGTGGATCAGCTTGCAGCAACATTGAAAAGTGCGGGACTTGCAGCATCTGTTTATGATGCAAAAAATATGGCACAAAGCATAACTTCTGGAGTTGAAACACAACAAAAAGATACAGAAAAAAAAATTGAACAAACATTGGGTTCTGGATCACGTGATGAACAGCCTCATCCGATTTTTCAGCCTGCAAAAAAACAAAAAACAAAACAAATTCTTAAAGAACCTAAAGAAGTAGTAGAAAAATCATTTATGCAGGAAAAAATGGAGACAGCTGAAATATTTGTAAATCAGGATTCCTTGGGTAGTGAATTAGAGGACAATAAACCACTTGCTCAGGTAGTAGAGCCAGAGCCAGAGCAACCAAAATTAGAAACACAAACCGCTCTTCCAGAATCAGATTCACTAAGCATATTTGAAGAAGCAAAACCAAAGGAGCACAAACAAGAGCAGCCACAGTCAGAAACTGAGTCGAAGGCTGAGCCAGAAATTCAGGTTGAAACAGAGCAAAAGACTCCAGTCCAGGTTGAGGAACCTAAAGTAAAGCAGCAGAATGTACAACCTCAGCCAGTAAAACAAGAAATGGCAGAAAAACCAAAACTTGCAGAGCAACAAACAGCTCCCAAGGAAAAGCTAACAAGAACAGATTCTGTATATGAAGTTGAGATAGACAAAAGCAAACCAAAAGCTACTCTTACTGAAGAAGAGAAAAAAGCAACAGATATAACAAAATTGTTTAACTTTGCTAATCGTTGATCTTATTTTTTTTCTTTTTTCTTTCTCCCCATCTAGAGATTTTGTTAATCGCAATAACACCAATAAATGTTACAGTAATTGCAGCAATAATTTTTGCAATATAAGTGCTTCCCACTAATCCAAGATCCTTTAAAATCTTATTAATGATATCTGTGATGGCATCTCTCCAAAATAGAGCAATCACAAAAGAGAATGCAGCTGCAATTGCAGTAGAAGTTCTCTTTTTTACATCTGACTGAAATTCTTTTGCTTCTCTTTTAGCAGTCTTTGTAATCTTATCCAACTTTCTGACATATTGAGATATTATCTCTTCTTTTACTTTATCATCAACCTGATCAACCGACTTAGCAATTTTTTTAATCTTTTTTTTTGCCATAAATACTCTGATTTAGTTATGATTATTAAATATTTCCTTGAATTTTAGATTTGGGAAGGTAGTGTATTAGTGTGACTGATG
>JAANXH010000057.1 GCA_018263355.1 Candidatus Woesearchaeota archaeon | reverse complement strand
GTGACATGATGTGAGGTATTGTCGCCTCTGCTTTGACTACCACTTTTTCGGAACTTGAAAATGTGAAACATTTTCTGTTCAGGAAATCAAAGATTTCCTTGAATTGAAAATTTCACACTGAAGCTTTCAGCTACGCTGAAAGTTAGGAACGTAAGTGATATTATGTGAGGTCTTAGAAATTGAAGATTTCTGAGATGATCAGAAAAACAACGTTTTTCATACATATTAAACCTGTAAAATTTTCAAATAAAGAAAATAGCTCATTCTTAAACCACCACTTAGTGACTCAATAAAATTTATATATTGTCCATATAGATTATATATAAAAAACATGTTTGAAAAAAGGGGTGCGTGAATGGTAAATGTAGATATAGATTCTAGAATATATGAGGATGTTAAACAATTTGTTGAAACAAATAGTTTAGATTATCCTTCTATTAAGTTTTTTGTGCAGAAGGCATTGATGGAAAGATTAAAGAAAATTAAAAAATAAGAATGAAAAATTTTATTGGAAAACAATTAGGTAAGAACAATAATCTACTCAAACACAGCTTAGTAGTGTTAATTGGCTCTGTATTTGCTAATTTATTTAATTATCTATACCACTTATTTATGGGCAGAGCATTAGGTCCTGAACAATATGGTGTTTTAGGCTCACTGTTTGCTATAATATATGTTTTTTCAGTATTAAATGGAACAATTGCAAGAGTAATATCAAGATATGTATCACATTATAATGTTAAAGAAGCTGATGGAAAAATAAAGAGTCTGCTTATGAAAAGTCTAAAAACAACTGGACTACTTAGTCTTATATTGTTTGGAATCTTTGGATTATTCAGCGGTTATGTAGCCAGATTCTTAAACATAGATTCTCGTATTCCAGTAATAATTACAGCAATTTATGGTTTTTTCACATTACTTTCCCCAACATTTAATGGAGCACTTAACGGACTTCAAAAGTTTAAAACAACAAGTATACTTGGAGTTATCTCAACATTTTCAAAATTAATATTTGGAATATCTTTAGTTTATCTTGGTTATGGAGTAAATGGAGCAATTGTAGGGATGATGCTCGCAGGAATACTACAAATACTAATTGCAGGATTTTCAGTAAGAAAAGTTTTTACAAGCAAAGCAAAGAAGATCCGGACCAAATCAATGAGAAGATATCTTAGTCCAGCCTTATTTGGGAATTTGGTTCCTATGATTATGATTAATTTAGACATAGTATTAGTTAAGCATTATTTATCTAGCAAACAAGCAGGTTATTATGCAGCAGCATCCATGATTGCAAAAGTAATCTGGTTTGCTTCAGGTGTTTTAGTAAATGTAATGTTTCCAAAAGTTGCAGAAATGCAGGATCGCAAAAAAGATGCAACAAAAATCCTAAAAGCAACTATGTTTTACACAACAATAATAGCTTTTTGTGCAGTAATGATATATTTTGCAGTGCCGGGCTTTATTGTAAATGTTTTATATGGATCATCTTATAAAATATACAATATCATAGGATTATTTGGGCTTGCACTAGGACTATACAGCATAAGTAGTGTAATAATAAACTACAACTTGGCATTGAAAAGAAAAAATTTTGTTTATATTTTACTTTCATGTCTCTTGATTGAACTGTTTTCTATACTTATGTTTCACAGTTCATTAATTGAGATAGTCAAGATTATGGTAGTTGTAAACACATTAATGCTAGCACTATTATTAATAACAGTTAGGGAGGAATTGGGTTTTAACAATGTACAAATTATCAGTAATAATACCAGTATATAATGAAGGAGAGTTTATTTATAGAAACCTTCATGAATGTATTAAAGAGTTGAATAAATATGGCTCTAATTTTGAACTAATTGTTGTAGATGATGGTTCAACTGATCATACAAGAAAAGAAGCAGAGATGGTTGAGTCAGATAAAGTTAAAATAGTAGGTTATGAGATTAATCAAGGTAAAGGATTTGCACTAAAATACGGCTATCAATTCATAACAGGAGAGGTTGTAACTTTTATGGATGGAGATCTGGATCTTCCACCGAGGAATTTACAAAGATTTTTCCCGTATTTGGAAAATGCAGATATTGTAATTGGATCCAAAAGACATCCTAATTCCAAAGTGAACTATCCTCTTATGCGAAAATTTTTGAGTCTAGGTTATTCAGTATTGGTTAGAATATTGTTTGGGTTGGGTGTTTCTGATACTCAATCAGGAATGAAACTAATGAAAAGAGAATTTGTGGATAAAGTTTTACCTAAAGTGTTGGTAAAAAGATTTGCATTTGATTTAGAGTTATTAGTAGTTGGAAAAAAATATGGTTTCAAATTTGCAGAAGCTCCTATTGACTTAAACATGCATTATCATAACTCAAAGATTGGCTTAAAATCAATATGGCCCATTTTTCTGGATACAATGGCTGTTGCATATAGGTTGTATTGGCTTAGGTGGTATGATGGAAAATGAAAGTTAGCATTATAATTCCGGTTAAAAGAATAAATAACTATATTCGAGAGTCTCTGCCATATTTGAAAAATCTTGATTATGAAAATTATGAGGTGTTGATACTTCCAGACTATTCAGATGAGCAAATTGAGGGAGTAAAGATAATTGAAACAGGCAGCATTGGACCAGCACAAAAAAGGGATATTGGAGCTGAAAAATCATCAGGAGACATATTAGCATTTCTAGATGATGATGCATATCCAAGAAAAGATTGGCTTTTAAATGCAGTA
>JAANXH010000056.1 GCA_018263355.1 Candidatus Woesearchaeota archaeon | reverse complement strand
ATCAGTATAATAAATTTGAGTTTAATAAAGAAAAATCCTCAGTAAATGTTAGCATAAATGCAAATTATGTATCTATTCTTTACAATATGCCCTTTAATTCCAAATTGCAATGTAAATGTTCTCCTGTATTTAGATCCTACATAAGTTGTAAAATCATGAATAATTAACATGTCATTGTGATAAATCACATCTAGTTTGCTGGATCTGCCAGAGTCTATGCAAATTTGGTTGAGATCTGCATTCATTAACTTCATCTCTTGTAGGATATTGTTCGCTAGTTCTAGATTTGATTTTAGAGGGATTTGCAGAACAGTACTGAATTTTTCTATTGTCACCACATTTTCATTATTTGTTATTTTAATGGGCATATTGTAAAGAATAGATACATCATTCGCATTTATGCTAACATTTACTGAGGATTTTTCTTTATTAAACTCAAATTTATTATCTTGATAATTTGGTGTTGGATAACTAATTTTTCCACCTATTGTCAAATCGTTAAAATCAAGGCATTTTTGTGCTTCAACTGCGATGTATCTGCTTAATTTTGTTTCTATTTCTGTAAGAGTAGGGGATATGTCTTCTCCATCAGTATACCAGTAAGGGATCTTAACATATCCAGATTTTAACCAAGGTACGCTCTCATAACTGCCATATTTATTATTAAAATCTGGGTCAATATATCCTCCTTGCAAACCTATTTTATTGAAAATAACATCTTGTCCAATATCTGTAAGACACTCTGTAACATAAAACTTTATCTGGTCTGCTTGTTGATCCATTTGCAAGTCTTGCTTCAATGTGTCTGTTTTTCTAGAATTTGTTACTGCAAAAAATAATAAGATAAAAGCTAAAATAACTCCAAGTATGAGAAATATTGTTATGTCTCCCTTCTTTTTTAGATTTGTCATTTATTTCTTATTTTCTCAGCCAATTTTGCAAGTTTTTTATCATCTGCCCTTTTTGAGTCATTTGATGATATAAAGCCTTGATATTTTTCAAAATATCTGTCAAATTTTTTAGAAGTGATTGGTTTCCATTTTTTTAGGTCGGCAGTGCCGTGCATTGGAAATAACTTGAGATGCAGGTGATTTACTCCAAAGCCCTCAAATATGATTCCTGTTCTGCCCACATCATCTAGTTTTTCTGTTAGTAATGCACCTACTTTTTTTGTTGCTTGAAATAAATCCAAAGCAACTTGTTCTGGAACCTCATGGATATTAGCCGGATAATGTTTTTTAGTTGCTACTACTGAAAAACCCTCTGTGTTAGGAAATATTGATAAGAAAGCAATGTGGTTTTCATCTTCCCAGATTTTGTGGCATGGCAACTTTTTATTTACTATCTGGCAAAATATACAGTCTTTCATTTTAATCCTCCAAGAATTTGTTTAGTTCTTCTAAATTCAATATTCTATCTTCAAAATCTTTTCTTCTATTATTTCTGTCTATTAATATTGGTTTTATCCCAGCTTTTTTTGCTCCTCTTATGTCAGATGGGATGCTGTCTCCCACCATAATAACTTCATCTTTCTCTAGTTTTAATTTTTTTAGTGCATATTCAAACATTTTTGGATCTGATTTTAACATGCCTCTTTGACAAGATAGATTGATTAGATCAAATAATGATTTCATTTCATATTTTTCCATAACTGATTTTAGGGAAAAACTATCAGTATTGGAGATTAAAACAATTTTGTAGTCTTTTTTTAATTTTTTCAAGGATGAAATTGTGTCTTTGTATGGTTTTGCAAGCAATTTGTTTTTGTTCCACATACCTACTAGTTTATCTAATGTGTGCTTTGTAGGTGCAACATCAAATTCTTTGCATACATTTGTAAATGCATGGTATAAATCTTTGAAATCCTGTGTCATGAATGCGTGTTCGAATTTTACAATGTATTCTGGAAATGGTGTTTTGTAAAGCCTTAGAATGTTTTTTACTTGCCTTACTGGACTAGGATATACTCCATTTTCTACTAATGTCCCCCAGAAATCAAAAAATATTGCTTTTACCATTTTCAAGACATATTGTAGCAATCTAATATATAAATCTTTAGAAACTTAAATTAATATGGTTTCTTGACATCAATTCATTTGAACTTTTACTGTTTATACTTAGACGTCCAGCGATCTACTTTACTGATCTACAGCAATTTTTGAAAACCTAAGATCATACGAAAAATATTTATGTTTGATATCTTAAGCATAAAGTGGGGCTAGAAATGAGTAATGAAGAGTCTTATCTTACCGACATTTGTGCAGAAACTGAGAGATTGAATAAAAGGTATGATTTCACAATGTTTTCAAATGAAACTCCTTTGTATATGGGGTCAGCATTATTTGAGTTCTCAGCTGATTATATTCTAGGTGATATGAAAAGACAAGGTTGGATTAGACCTATTGAAAGGAATAAGTTGGAAAGAAAGTTGAAAAAAAGAGGATGGGAATTGCAATGGTTATCATTTTCTTTTAGAACTGGTGGGCCAGGGGTGAGACACACTATAGATTTTCT
>JAANXH010000055.1 GCA_018263355.1 Candidatus Woesearchaeota archaeon | reverse complement strand
GTAAACTTGGATGTAATTATTATAATGCAACAACCCGCTCATTATGTGTTGGCAAACCTTCTGGCTGGGAAATTGATTTTAACCGCACCCATAAACTGCAGTGCTGTGAAGGCCAGCCTTTTGTATCAAATAATCTAAAAATAATAGGAACAGATACTAGTCAAATAAATGAATTAGTAACACTAACCAGGGTAGTGATGTACAAAGGCAAGCCAGTCAAGATGAAAATAAGTGTGTATAGATAATTTATGTTAATTTTGAACAAAAGTTTTATAAATCTATTCAGATTTGCCAAAATTATGAAACTAAACAAATACTTTAAATTTTGTTGCTGTTAATTAGTTTCATTGATATTCTAAAATTATTTAAATACTATAAATTGGAGGTACAAAAATGAAATCAAATACAAAGGGTGAATATCCCTGCAAATATACTCACAAGAAGAATTGGATACAAAAGTTACAATCAAAACAGAAGATGCTTATGAAATGGCAAAAAAGCTTGCTTTTCAAGAAGGAAACTTTGTGGGTATGAGTTCAGGTGCAGCTATGCTCGGAGCAATAAAAGTGGCAAAAAGCATTGACAGAGGTACAATAGTAGTAATATTTCCAGACCGTGGAGAAAAATATTTAAGTACAGTTCTATACAATGGTGATTAAAATGACACTAAGATTTAATAATACATTAACTAGAAAAAAACAAGAGTTTAAACCTATTGAACAAGGACGTGTTAGAATGTATGTATGTGGGCCAACAGTTCAGGGTCCAGCACACATTGGTCATGCAAGAACATATATTGCTTTTGATGTTATAAGAAGATATCTGGAGTTTAAGGGATATGAAGTTAGGTATGTGATGAATCTAACAGATGTACATGATGATATAATCAAGGTAGCAAACAAAGAAAACAAAGACATGAAAGAAATTTCAGAAAAATTCACAAAAATATTTTTTAGAGACTTAAATGCTTTAAAGATTAAATCTGCAGATGTGTATCCTAAAGTTACAGAAACAATTGAGGAAATCATTGATATGATTAATACCTTACAGGAAAAGGGCCATGCATATGAAAAAGATGGTTCAGTTTACTATAAGATTTCAAGTTTTGCAGACTATGGGAAGTTTGCTAGAATAAAATTAGATGATGCAAAAACAGGAACCAGAATAGACACTGATAAATATGATAAAGACAGTCCAATGGACTTTGCATTATGGAAAAAAGTAAAACCAGGAGAGCCTAGCTGGGACAGCCCATGGGGAAAAGGAAGACCTGGCTGGCATATTGAATGTTCTGCTATGTCATGCAAGCATCTAGGTGAACAAATTGATATTCATGGTGGAGCTAGAGATCTTATATTTCCGCATCATCAAAATGAGATAGCTCAGTCAGAAGGATCCACAGGTAAAAAACCATTTGTCAGATACTGGCTTCATACTGGATTTTTAAATGTGAACGGTGAAAAAATGTCAAAGAGTCTTGGAAACTACATAGAAGTTCCAGATTTAATCAAAGACTATGACATTAATGCCATAAGGTTTTTTATGCTAAGCACACATTATTCTAGTCCCATAGATTTCTCTAAAAAGAGCATGGAGTTTGCAAAAAACAGTTTGCAAAGAATTCAAAATTTTATTTTTTCTTTAAATAATATAGATGGTTTAGAGAATGAGAAAATATCTCAGAAATTAGAGGATGCTAAAGAAAGATTTATGCAAGCGATGGATGATGATATTAACACACCTAGAGCATTTGCTGTTTTATTTGATCTAATAAAGAAAATCAATCCTTTAATAAAGGAAAATAAAATCAGCAGCCAAAATGCAAAAACTGTATTGGAATTTTTTAAGGAAATAAATAGTATATTTGATTTTCTGGAATTTGAAAAACAAGAGATAAGCAAAGAAATAGAGTCCTTAATCCAGAAAAGAGAGCAGGCAAGACAAAACAAGAATTACCAAGAAGCAGATAAGATAAGAGATGAGTTAAAACGAAAAGGAATAATTCTTGAGGACACACCTGAAGGTGTAAAATGGAAAACAAGAAATGGGCTATTCTAAGAATTAGATGACTGGAAATTCTCAATAGATATCACTGATTATAAAGTAGATATGCTATATATGGACTCAAAAAAAGAGTGGGATAAGTAAAGGGTCTATTTCCAAAGAAATAGCCCCAGGCAGACTTTCAAACCCTTTTATTAGAGCTTTTTAGCATATGCATAAAAGGTCTCTTCGAACTGCCGCCAAACGGCCCAGAACCGCTTATCCTTGACCACTAGACTATGGGGCTATATCTAGGATGAAAATCACCTAGTATAAAAAGATTTTTATATTTGTGCTTCAATATAAATAAAATAGCAAAAACAAATATCTTTTCAATATTACTGAAAATCACGCAATTAGTAGGATTTTCTGCGAAGGATGATGAATACTCCTCAGTTAAGTGGGTGATTTTCGTTATCTTTAATATTTGCCTTTATATTTTTCCATTAGGCATATTGTTTGGAATAATTGCACTAGTTCAGATTAAAGAATCTGGTGATAAAGGTAAAGGATTAGCAATAGCAGGAATAGTTATATCAGCCCTTGTTCCAATAATCTACTTTATGCTAATTGGATTCATGGCATATTTTGGAGTATTGAATCCCAAAAAACTGCTTCCACCCCAATGCACTATATCTGCAGCAATGCCATGCAGAGATTACCGGGTTTCAAGTACAAATAATGAAATATCACTGAAACTTACTAATAGTTTTGATAAACCAATTGTTATCACAAATGCAAAAGCAATCCCAGATAGAGGTACTCCGTCTGGAAATTGCCAGGCACAAATAGACGAAATGCAAGTAAGCAATAGAGATAGTTTTGATCTAATACTAAAATGTGATGATTTGAAAAAAGGTAAGAGAGAAGAAGTGCATAAGTGGGATCTTGAAATAACTTATTATTTTAAAGATCGCGGTCCAGGTTATGAACAAAAATTAGATGGAGGACTTCTGTTACCTATTGAATAAATCCCAAATTTTTATATAGTTCTTTACTTTTACTTATTTTATGAAGAAAATAGGAGACGGTGCAGAAGCAATAATCTACAAAAAAAACAATACTGTTGTAAAGGACAGAGTTAAAAAATCATATAGATTAAAGCAGATTGACACCAAACTTAGAAAATACCGAACCAGAAGAGAAGCAAAGTTGCTGGAAAAACTATCTAAATTTAACTTTACTCCAAAATTAATTGAGTCAGATGATAAATCCATGCAGATAAACATGGAGTTTATTGATGGTCCCAGACTAAGGGATGTTATCAATAAGAACAATTATCAAGAACTATGCACAGAAATTGGTAAAAAACTAGCTATCCTGCACAACCAAGATATTATTCATGGTGATCTTACTACATCAAATATGATATATAATAAAAAGATTTTCTTTATTGATTTTGGGTTAAGTTATGAATCCTCAAAAATTGAAGACAAAGCAGTTGATCTGCATCTTTTAAATCAGGCTTTAGAATCCAAACATTACAAAATATTCAAAAAAGCATTCAAGCAAATTTTAGATACGTACAAAACCAAAGTAAACCAAAGTTCTGAGATACTCACAAGATTTAAAAAGGTTGAAATGCGGGGCAGAAACAAGAAAAAATAGAATATTCCTATAAATTCTTTATGATCTTTTCTGAATCAACCTCATAACCATTTTTAGTAAAGAACTTGCATATTATCTTAATATCTCTTTTCATAAATGGCATTGCATTTGGGTTAGATAAAGGTGTTGCCTGACTCATATCAATCATAACAGGTTTTCCTTTATTATTTAAAATATTAAACTGAGACAAGTCGCCATGAACATATCCAAATTTGTAAAATTTCTTAATGTCTGAAACCAGTTTATCAAAAAATTCTTTTGGTTTTTTGGGAAATGCGTCCTTAAGTTTTGGTGCAGGTCTAATTTTGCCAACCATTTCCATAATCAGCACATTATTTTTTACCATAAAAGGCGTTGGAGCACTAATTCTTGCTTCTCTTGCATTCAAAAGATTCCTATATTCTCTTTGTGCCCAGGCAAAAACCACTTTTCTGCTATGGCCACTAATTTCTGAAAACCTAGGGTCATATCTCATATAATCATACATTTTGTTAAAATCACAGGACTGCAGTCTGTAAATTTTTAAGACAACATCTCCATATTTACCCTGCCCCCAAAAAACATTTGCTTCTTTTCCAATACTAATTGGGACTAGGTTTTCCATAGTAAAATACTTTTTTGTGCTCAAATCAAATAGTGTCCTGAGTGTAAAATTATCAAATACGTTTTTATAAACCCTAAATCTTTCTGGTGTTGTCTTGCCCATGAGCTAGTAAACATGGCATAAGTATAAAAAGCTTTTTAGAAATTCACACAAATATCATTTTCTAACTAAATAAATCCAATCTTTTCCACCATCTACTTTCTTAATAACTTTGAACAATTTTTTAATCTCATTTTCAATCATGCCAGAGCTTTTACCTTGTTTTAGAAAACTTATAACTACTTTGTCTTTTGCAACTCTTTTTATCTCACTTAAACCCTTTTTAATATCATCAAAATTTTGAACCGCTGTAAGACTAATTACATAATCAAAATAATCATCAGTAAAACCCATTTTTTCAGCTTTGCTATGGATAAAAAACCCATTTTTGGCTTTTTTTAAAAGTTTCAGGCTTGGATCAATACCAACAATTTCACAATCAAAAAGATGCAGATAGTGCCCAGAGCCACATCCAACATCTAGCAAAATCTCATTCTTCTTTGGTTTAATTATGTTTGCAATAATTTTAGCTTTTTTTAGCTGCTCTTTGCCATATAGTTCATCATACCCAGTAGAAATTTCATCATAATAGGTCATGGCTCGTCAACTACTCTCCAGTCCATGTAATCTGTCAGATTATATTTTCTTGCATGGTAAATCTCAAGCTTAAAACCATAATAATCATCTGCAACCTGACTTGAACTTACTCCAGAAATATTCCATAAACTCTTATCTCCAGGTTTAGAATCCGTACAATTTTTTCCATAATAACA
>JAANXH010000054.1 GCA_018263355.1 Candidatus Woesearchaeota archaeon | reverse complement strand
ACAAGTTCCTTGCAAGCACCAGTGGTTCACCAACCAATTCCATTCAGTAGTCAAATGCTCTCAGAACTGATCAAAGTAGAAGTCTAAACTTTTGGAATAGCATTTGACAGAAGGCAAACTGTTCCCTAATGACTTTTACGCCCATTGTTGTCTCCTTCACTTAAATCAGGCATTTATGGAGCTAACACAGAGTAGTTGAATTGTAAATCCGAAACTTTTAAAAATTGAGATATATAATACTTATTAAAAATGGCATTTGGTGGAAAAAAGAGCACTAAACAAGGATTACCTACTGAGCAAGTTAACAATATGAGAAAACAAGGTCTTTCTGACAATCAGATAATACAGAACTTACAAAGAGATGGATTTAATTCTAATCAAATATTCGATGCTATGAATCAGGCTGACTTGACAAATGCTGGCCCTCAGCCAATTGATCCTGTACCAGAACCTGCTCAAGTTTTTCAACAACCTGCACCTTTTCAGCAACCTGCTGCACCTCAGCAACCAGCACAACAACCAACGCCTGCTTATAATCAACCTCAACAAGTAGCAGTTGATGATATGGATAGGTTTGAGGAGATTGCAGAATCAATTATTGATGAGCTGTGGGATGAATTATTAGAAAGTGTAAATAAAATTGTAAAATGGAAAAATAGAGCTGAAAAAAGAATGCAGGCAATGGAGCAGCGAGTTGATGACTTAAAACAGAGTTTTGATAAGTTAAATTCCTCTGTTCTAGGCAGGGTTGAGAACTATGACAAAAGTATAAAGGATGTTGGTTCTCAGATAAAGGCTATGGATAAAGTTTTCAAAGATGTGTTGCCAGAATTTTCTGATAATGTAAATGAATTAAACAGAATCACGAAGAAATTAAAGAAATAGATTGTTCTACATGTTTTTTCTAAATTTATTTTGGCACTTTACTTATTAACAAGATTGTAAATAATGCAATAACTAAAAGTAGCACTGCTCCAAGAAGTTTTGGATGATATAATGTGTTTAAGACATTTGTTCTCCAGTCTCCTGTTGAAGTGCTGCCTGAACCACTAGATCCAACCGGGACAGGTGTTGTTGTGTTTGATCCTGGAGTTATTTCTGGTCCAAGAACAGAGCTTACACCCACAACAAGTATGAGTATTGCCCCAACTAAAACCCACCAACCCGCACCTGGTTTTCCTCCAAGCATTTCAAGAAACATCTCATCTCCAATATCACCAAAAATAAATCTCATTGCCATTATTAAAAACATTCCAAATACAAACAGCATTGCAAACCAAGGGATCATTCCCCTTATCATTAATCTTGGCTTATCCGCAAAGGTGATAAAAATAGCAATACAAAGTGCGATAATTGAGTTTAGGTTCTGAGATTTGTCTCCAAATATCTTTACAACCTGCAAAATCCCAAACATTGCAGCAAACACAAAAATAAAAGTGAATATAGGCGAGAAAGATTCTAACAAACCTATATCAAATACAGTTGCCATTAACGTCTTCCTCCACCTCTGCGCTCAAGAGCATTTCCTAAATTGTTAAACATACTCATCATACCCTCTCCAATATTAGGGCCATCTCCTGGCTCACTAGTGATGAACCAAACAATTATTCCAAAAAACAATAAAACAATTATTAATGCTTGGGCATCTGAATCCCTAAGAAATGATAACCAAGGTGGGAGATTTCTGTTTCCAAACCAACCTGCACTATTCCCAAAAATTGCTGCTACAATCAAGAATGAAACTAAAGCAACTATTCCACCCAAAGATGTACCTGCAATATTAACATTAACCCCAAATACACCAATCATGATAAGAAGCATAACAATTGCTACAATAAATATACTCACATTAGGAATTGCATTGTTCATAATTTCAACCACATCTGCACCTGCAGGATAATCTCCTGTCACATGCGGAATTACAACAAGCAAAGCCATTATTATTGCAATTACTGCATTAACATTTTTCCTGTCCCCAAAAATATTGACCCTATGCAGTACACTGTAAACTATTGTAAATATCAATAAAAAGGGCAACAATACATCTGTCAGCCCCATTGATTCTAATCTTAAAAAAACATCCTGAAAACCACTGATTGCCATTTTAATCTTCTCCTCCTGAACCTGATGAGTTCTTTTTTCCACCCATTACAAGAGCCATAACTCCTGCAATTATTAACAATAAAAATGCTGCTGAAACAATATCACTTGACCAGTGGTCCTTTAACCAAAGGTATATTGAATTAAGCCAGCCAAGTGCATTTAAAAATATGAATACAATTCCTAAAAGCATAACTATCATAAAAGGTGCTTGCCAAGCCTCTGGCAGAAATACACCCTCTTCTGTCTCTTTCATAAATGAGCCAATAAGTGTTAAGAAAAAAACAGATGCCATTAGTAAGATGATTACATGTGATGAAACTGTTGTGATTACCTGGACAAGGTGTGCTGATGCTACAACAAAAAGCGCGATTGTGAATGCTACAATAGCGTTTATGCTCTTTTTTGGGTAGGTTTCGCCTCCAATTTTATCACTTCCAAATACCCTGGTTTTGTCAAGAATTGCAAATACTATTGTGAATATTAGTAAAAACGGCAAAACAACATCATAAAGCCCAAACTCATTAAAAAATTCAATAACACCTCTAAAATATGATGGCTCTGACATATTATTAATCATTTGCAGTTAGCATTATTTAAATTTTTCGTATATTGTCTTGAAATAAATTGTAGTTATTAATTAATTTTTCACAAGTTTCTGGCAATGTTTTGTTTTTGATTTCTGCTATTTTCTTCACTGACTCTTTTACAAAAGCAGGCTCATTCGTTTTATTTTTAAAAGGACTTAGGTATGGTGAGTCTGTTTCTGTTAATAATTGGTGTAAAGGAACTGTTTTAACTAATAGCTGGAATTGCTGACTTCGAGTGATATTTGCAGGCACTGAAAAGAAAAAACCAAAATCTCTGGCTTTTTTTACTAATTTTAGTTTTCCACAAAAACAATGCAGCACTACTTTTTTTTGGTTTGCTGAATCCAATGATTTTATTACTTGTTTTTCAGCTTTTCTTGAGTGCACAATAACTGGCTTATCTAGTTTTGCTGCAAGTTCTAGCTGCTGGCTAAAAACTTTTTTTTGGGTATCAAAGTTTTGATATGTTTTATCAAGTCCAATCTCACCTATAGCTACAACTTTCTCTGCCTGGTTTTCAATAAATTCTAATTCAGATTTAATTTGGCTTTTTGTAAGTTTGGTTGAATCCTGGGGATAGATTCCTAAAGCTGGCTTTACAAGAGTGTATTTTTCTGATAACAAAAGTGCTTTTCTATTTGTTTTTGGGTTTAGTCCGCTTGTGATTATTCTTTTTACACCTGCTTTTTTAGCTCTGCTGATAACTTTGTCTAGCTTCTTGCCAAACAGATCCAAGTGTGCATGTATATCAATCAAACTCATTATCTATTATTATTGTTGTGGTTTATTTATTTGTTTTGAATTTGCACTTTTTGATATTTGGGGGGCAAAGTCAACTTAATGTTAGCCCCATAATACCGGTTCAGTCGCCAGTTTGCTAAACCATTATTCATATTGTATGGAGTTTAATTTGATACAATCATTCCATTGGTGTGCTTTGAATCATTTCACTCTGTTTCGCATGGAACTTGCAAGATCCTTGCAAACACCAGTGGTTCACAAACCAATTCCATTCAGTAGTCAAATGCTCTCAGAGCCAATCAAACTAGAAGTCTAAACTTTGGAAAGGCATTTGACAGACTGCAAACTGTTCCCCTCTAACTCTTACAATGGTGGTCTCCTTCACTTCAATCAGGCATTTATGGAGCTAACACAGAGCAGTGACTTTGCCTGATTAGGGAAAGATTTTTATTCTAATACATTAAAAAACTATATAATGGGTATCTTAGCTAAAAAAGAGGTTAGTAGTTTAAAGAAGCTAGATTTAAAGATTCAAAAGAATAATCCAAAAGATAGATTAATTGATTTTGACACTAGTATTGAGACTAGAAAAAAGAAATTAGCTGAAGATATTCACAGGTTATATTCTGCTAAAAATTACAAGCAAACTTACCTTAAACTTGAAGAAATTAAAAAAATAAATAACAGAATCCAAAAAATTATTAGTAATGAAAAAAATCTATTGAAAACAAACAAGGATCTGGACAGCAGGTTTTTGAAAACTTTAAAAAAAGAATTTATTGATACTAAACAAGCTAATAAGATTCTTGAATCTTTGATTGAGGTTTTGCCTGATTTTGAAAAACAAATCCAGCAATATTTGAATATGGGGCTTGTTGGTCTGCACGATGTTAGATTAATGCTAGATGAGATTGAAGGAATCAATGTGATGGAGATTGAGACCCTTAGTTTAATATTTTATGAATTAAAACAACTTTCTAAAAATCTCAACAGACAAAACAAAACAATTGATCTGATTTTAGAAAAACCATTTTTAAGAGTAAAAAAATTATTTGACAAAAGAAGTAAAAAGCAGTTATTTACTGATTTGTTTAAATTGTTTGGAAATGAGTTTATGCTTCACAATAAATTCCTGAGGAATATAGGATATCACAATAAACTGGTTGTTCGTGAGGATAATGATTTTAAGCAGGTTGACTGGTTAGAAGAAGTCCAAGTGCATTTAGTAGATGAGCTTTCTATGTTACTTAATTTACTAGAAAAACCAAAACTTATTTTACCATTTGGAAATCTGGCTTGTTTTTGGTGCTCAAAAAAAGAGGCTTTACAAATAATCAAGGACAAGCAGATTAGAGCAGAAAATATTCTTCAGCTTTACTCAATGAAGATAAAAGCTGCATTTGTCCCAACAAAAGTAGACTATATTGGGTTTAAAATTAATAAAACTGATGAAAAACTGGATTATGCATTTGTTTTTCCTATGAAGAAAGTTTTAGAGAACAATTTTTTCTTTACTTCAAACAAGGATTTTATAAAAGTGATTGGCAGAGGGATTTCAGATAAAAAAATCCAAGACCAGCTGCATAGGTTTGATGAATTTATTATTACTGTTAATAAGAGGTTTGAGCATTTGCTTGAATCATATGAAAAAATAAACAGTGAGAAAAGAAAAAGGTTAGAACATGAATTTACAAAAAATTTGATTAGTCAGATGAAGCAAAATAAGAGTCTGATTTATCTTAGTATGGTAGAACTTTCTGCAGAAAAAGACTTGTCTGAAATTAGTATTAAAAAATTAATAAAACTCATTGAAAAAGCTAAGAAACATTATAAAAAATTGATTGAACAATTACAAGGGTTTTTTCAAACAGATTTTAAACTAGATATTGCTTATGGATTTTTTGCAGCTCCCAGAAAAGAGGTTATTAATTGGGAGAAAAATTTTAAAAAAGTAAATTATCGACCTGATGTTTACTATTATAAATCTAAAAATGAGGTTATTGATGTTGAAAGTATTAAGATTAACCCTGGAGTTACAGATTTACCAGAATTCAATTGTTTACCTGTAAAGGATTTAAAAGATAATATTCAACTAAGGTTTACAAAATGAGACTGCCTGCACTAGATATCCTGACAATTGCTGCAATAGTAATATCCTTAATTTTTATTACAGCAGGAATAGGATTTATATTTTTGGATGATATTAAATCTGCCTTAAAAAAAGATCCATATAAAAGACCATTAATTAGAACAGAAAATATTGACACTTGTGAAGGTTATGGGGGCAGGTGGCAGGAGTTTTGTGAGCCTACCCAGAGCAGAATATCTTTAAAGCTAAAAGACCAAAAAGAACACTCAGAAATGCTATGTTGCAAAGGATAAAAATCTGAAGCTTTAGAAAGATTTAAATATAAAAATTGTTGTTATGCTTCTAGAGGTGATTGCATGTCAAAAAAAGCACAAGGTTTATCTTTAAACACAATTGTGATTGCAGCTATTGTAATCTTAGTTTTATTTGTACTAATTATGGTTTTTACTGGCAGGATGAGCTGGTTTACTGAAATGTTTCAGACACATACAGAAAAGGACTGTAATTCTTATGGTGGAAATTGGCAAGACAGTTGTGAGGATGGCCAAACCAGAGTATTAGTTGTAACTGATGGTAATGAACATCCAGGACAAATGTGCTGCAAAGATAAGGAAGCTGAATTAAAAGTTTAATTGGTTTTCTGATGAAAAAGTCCAAGCAGAAAGATATTGCACTTGAAAGAATAAATATCTTATTTAAAGAAGCAGAAGATATATTTCATGAGGATTCTAAGCTTGCAGACAGATATGTTAAGCTAGCATGGAAACTGGCCTTAAAGTACAAGGTTAAGTTTCCAAATCAACTAAAAAAAAGGTTTTGCAAGCATTGTTTTTCTTATCTAAAGCAAGGTGTTAACTGCACTGTCAGAATAACTAATGGTAAAGCTGTTTATACCTGTAAAAATTGTAATAAGCATATGAGATTTCCTTTTACAAAAGAACAAAAAATTAAGAGAAAAACTAAATAAATGGAACATCTTCTCCAAATTTCATTCCATAGATAAATATGTAGTTCCAAAACAGTCCTTTTTTTCTTTCAACTTGTACTGAAAATCCACAGTTTCTAAATACTCTCTCTATTTTTTTATTAGATGAAAGCCAGTCAACATTAGGTATCATGTGGAAAAACTCCCCATAATCTACAAAAACAATCCTTCCTGTTTGAGGCATTAATTCATTAATTTCTTTTAGAACTTTTTCAACTTCCTGCAGATAACCAATGGTTCCGACTGATACTGCTACATCAACTCTTCCAACATTTGGATGTACTCTTGAGGTGTGCTCAAGATCATGAATATATCTTACATCTGCAAACAATGTTTCCTGTGAGTCCCAGTATTTACGAGTGGTTCTTTTTTTTGTAATTTTAAGATGATTTTTTGAAAAACTTGTGGCATAAACTATACCTGTTGGACCTACTGATCTTGCTAATTGAGAAGTAAGGGTTCCAACACCACATCCAAATTCTAGCACAAATTTTCCCCTAATATCTCCCATTAAAGAGAATATCTCTTTTTGAACTGATCTTGGCAGGTTGATTCTTTCAGTAAAAAGAGTAAGATATGCCAGCACATCATTGACCTCAGTTATCATCTCTGGATCATTATATAGTTCAATTAACAAATACAAAGGTATTCCAATCATAACAAGTGAACCACCTAAGCCTAATATACGCATTGAATCTTGCTGTGTGATTGCCCACATAACAACCATTGCAATAAAGAATAAAACCACTAAGACTGGTCCTATTTTTCCAAATGGAACCTTAAATTCTCTTTTAAGATCTGGTTTTTTAAATCTTAGCAAGGGAATGGATAACAATACTGTTGCATACATTATAAGACCAAGTGGAACTAACAGGCTCAATAATGTTTTATAGGTTCCAAATCCTATGAACAAAATAATCAGGCATGCAAAAAATTGGAATGTGATTGCTTTGTGAGGTGTGAAAAATTTTGGGTGGATTGCTGTAAACTGTTTTAAAAATAGTTTGTCTCTTGCTAAAGCCAAAAGCAGACGGGGCATGGTAATAATGTTTCCTGATGCACTTCCAAGCAACGTTAAATAAACTCCTAAGCTTATTATATCCATTACTCTGTTTAGGTTTGTTACACCAAGATTTTTAAAAACTATTTGTGAAAAGTCCCTTAAAGGAGCAGCAGATTGTGCCAGTGTGTCCCACTTGATTACTCCAAGCATGGTCACTGCTAATAAAACTCCCATTAAAGCAACAATGACTGTTGACAAGATTAATGCCTTAGGAATTACTTTTTCTGGATTTTTTGTTTCTTCTGCCAAATATGTTGCAGCTTCCCATCCAAAAAAGCTTTCTGCTATAAAAAATAGTGTTACAAAAATAGGTGTGATTCCTCCACTAAAAAAAGGAGTATAATTGTCAGTGTTGATTGAAAAAAAACCTGGCAGTAGGACTCCTAGCACCACTAGCACACTGATTATGGAAAATGTCATGACCATAAATGAGCTTTCTTTCATTCCAAGTAAAGCTATCAGGTTTAAGACAAACAAAAATACAATGCTTATTATGATTTTTAATACTGCATATTTTCCTGGCAGTAGATACTCTACTCCTGCAACAATTAATACTACTGTTGTAATATTTCCAACAAGCCAGGCTACCCATCCAATTATAAATGATGAGAATCTACCATATGTTTGTTTTCCAAATTCATAGACTCCTCCTGCTTTTGGAAACATGGCAACTAGTTCACCAAAGCATGCTGCAATGTATAACCCAACTAAAGAGAGCAATATCCAGGCAATAATAGATGCATTACCAGCAATTCCTGCTCCTATTGCCGGACCAAGAAATATTCCTGTGCCAATAACAGATCCTATAGATAGAGCTAGGATTGTTCCTGTTCCAATTACTCTTTTCAGTTCAGTCATTTTGTAATTGTCGTGATTTCCGAAGTTTTTGGATTGCCTGCAAAATAAAGTAAAGAGAGGAGGAAACAAGAACAATATATACCCACTCTAAAGCAGACAGAGGAACAGTCTCAAACACCTCAGACAAAGGTGTGTACAGGATTGCAAACTGAAGCAGTACTGAGATTATTACAGAGCTTATTATAAATTTACTCTCTTTTATATTCAATAGGAAATTCTTTGCTCTAAATGAAAGCGCGTTAAATAGCTGGAACATTATTAGTGTTGTAAATGCAACGGATTTAGCTTTCATACTTCCTATACCATACAAGTAAAACATTAAAAGTGTACCAATTCCCATTACTGTGCCCACTATCAATATATTGTAAATTACACCTCTTGTTATAATAGGCTCTTTCTTTTTTCTAGGTGGCTTTTTCATCACTTCTTTACTAAATGGATCAAGACTCAATGCTAATCCTGGTAATCCATCTGTCAAAAGATTTACCCAAAGTATTTGGATAGCTACAATAGGTAGCGGCCATCCTATTAGTATTGCTAGTAAGATAACTAGAATCTCACCCAGATTTGAAGAGAGTGTGTACTGTACAAAATTTTTGATGCTATTGTAGATTCCTCTACCTTCCTCAACAGCATTTACAATACTGGTAAAATTATCATCTGTTAACACCATATCGCTTGCTTCTTTTGCAACATCTGTTCCTGTGATCCCCATTGAGATACCAATGTCTGCTTTCTTTAGAGCTGGTGCATCATTTACACCATCTCCTGTCATCGCAACAACATGGCCTTTTTTCTTTAGTGCATTAATTATTCTCATCTTATGTTCAGGATTTACTCTGGCACATATGCCAATATCTTCAACGTGTTCTTCAAGATTTTCAATTTTATCCAAATCTTCTCCAGTTATTGCAATACCTTCTATGCCAAGTTCTTTTGCTATTGCCTTTGCTGTTAATTTATAGTCACCTGTTACCATTACAACTTTTATTCCTGCTTTTTTGCATTTAGCAATTGAATCCTTAACTTCTTGTCTCGGAGGATCTATCATTGCCTGAAGACCAACAAACACCATATCTTTTTCATCTGGTTTTGATTGAGATTTTTTATATGCAAAACCTAATACTCTTAGTGCCTGTTTTGCAAATTCATCTTCGTGTTTTAGGATTTTCTTTTTCATTAGCTGAGTTAATCTTTTTACTTTACCATCAACTAAAATCCTGTTACAAAACTCAAGGATTATGTCTGGTGCTCCTTTTGTATAGGCAACTTTTCCCTCAGATGTTTTATGTACAGTTGTCATAAGTTTTCGTTCTGAGTCAAAAGGGATCTCATCAACTCGGAGATTTTGTTTTTCAAGTTTTTCTTTGTTTAATCCTGCCTTTGCAGCGCTAACTATCAAACAACCTTCTGTTGGGTCTCCCACCACTTTCCCTTTTTGAAGAATCGCATCATTGTTGAGTGCTCCTATTTTTAACAGTAATTCAAACTGAGAGGAATCCTTGCTGAATTTGCCTTTTGTGCTATATCCAGAACCTGTAACCTCAACAATCTCATTATTTACAAACAACTTTTTTACAGTCATCTCATTGTGGGTTAAGGTCCCAGTTTTATCTGTACATATTACAGTTGTAGAACCTAGTGTCTCTACAGAAGGAAGTCTTCTTACAAGTGCATTCTTTTTTACCATCCGCTGAACCCCAAGTGCTAAAGAAATAGTCACCACTGCTGGAAGTCCTTCAGGAATTGCTGCAACAGCCAAAGATATTGAATTTACCAGCATTTCAACAGCTTCATTTCCTGTCAATACACCCACTAAAAATATAATAATTGATATCACAATTGTAATAATTCCAAGCGTATGACCCAGCTCCTTTAGTTTAACTTGCAGATGAGTTGGTTCTTCAGGTGACTCTTGGATCATCTCAGCTATTTTTCCAAATTCGGTTGTCATACCTGTTGCTGTCACTACTGCTTTTGCTCTACCTTTTGTTACAATTGTTCCTGCAAAAAGCATATTTTTTCGGTTACCGAGTATTGTTTTTTCTGGGACTGATTTGATTGTTTTCTGAACAGGAAGAGATTCACCAGTTAAAGCAGCTTCCTGTGTTTCTAATCCGATTGATTCAATTATTCTTGCATCTGCTGGAATTTTGTCTCCAGTATCAATTGATAAGATATCACCTGGCACGACATCTTTTGAATCTATTTGAACCTTTTTCCCATCACGTATTACTTTTGCTTTTGGGGATGCCATATTTTTTAGGGCTTCGATTGCTTTTTCTGCTTTGTATTCTTGTACAAATCCAAATATGGCGTTGAAAATCAAAATAGCTCCTACAGCAATTGCTTCAGTCCATTCATGAAGAAAAACTGAAATTAGCATAACTACAAGAAGTATTAAAATAACAAAACTCTTAAACTGGCTAAGAAATATAGACCAAGGACTTATTGTTTTTTTTTCTTTAATCTGATTTAAACCATATTTTTCAAGTCTTTTTTCTGCTTGTTTTTGTGATAATCCTTTTTTAGAAGTTTTTAGTTTGTCAAATGTTTGGTTTGTACTCAGATTGTGATAATTCATATTTTTTACCTCTTTTTTTTAGTTAAATTTAGTTTTGCTGTTTATATTAATATATCTTTTTGTTTCAACTGGTTACGGTCAGTTAACACCCAAAAATGGGCATAAAGCCCATTGACCTGGCTCGATCCAAGACGAGAACGTCGCGACACATGCTTTATTTTATTTCCTCTATTTTTTGGGCTTTTTTCCATAATTCATCAAAATAATGCTCTAATCCCTGCGTTAGTTCTTTACTTTCAATTAAGATTGTTATCCTATCTTTTGGATTTCTTGGATTAATCATGGTCTGAAAGCTTACCTTACCATCCCTTACTGTTAGCCTTAGTTCTTCAACAGGATAGTATCTTACCTGTATCCCTCTTTTGATGTCTCTTTTCATCCATTTAATGCCTTGTCTTGTGAGTTTTGTTGCAATGTGTTGGATTTTTACTTTTCTTTTGATTGCATGATTTTGCAGGCGGTGCACTGATATTGGATCTTGTTCATAGGTATACATTGTTTTTACGTATTTTTTTGACTTTTTTATTGTGTCTGCAATTACTTTTTCCATATTTTTTTTTCCTGAAAATATACTGATATGCTGGTCAATTTTTTTTTCTAGTGGAAAGTGTTCTTGGTCTTTGAGCTCCTTTGGAATCAGATTTTCCAGTTTGTGGAGCTTGTCAATCTGATGATTTATCTCTGAGGAGACTGCAGTTTTTAGGTCTACTGCTTTGAAGATTTTTGGTTTTACCTCTAGTACTGACACAAATCCTTTTTGTGCAAGTTTGTGTAAAACCTCATAGGTTCTTCCATGAGGCACTTGTGATAATTTTGAGGTTTTTCCACCTGTTAATGAACCATGTTTTAGCAAAGTCAAATATACTTTTTCTTCATATTCTGTTAAACCAAGTTCTCTTAAAGATGTCATTACAACTCCTAAAAGGAGTTACTAATATTTATAAGTTGTTGTTTATTACTTTATGATAAGAAAACAAGAAAGATGATGCCCTTACAAGAAATGATTAATTACATATATAACCAAGGCCAACCTATTGAGTCAAAAGAGGCTATTACTGAAGAATGTATATTGGCTTGGGCTCCAGCATTTAGTGTAAAAAAATTCCATGTAGCTAGATATACACCAGGAGATATTGATAAACAACTTTCTAGAATTATACATGATCCCTCTGCTATGCAATTTTATGTTTTATGTGGTGGTGAATATTATCTTGATCAAGATAGAGTAAAGGTTAGTTTGAAAAATACAGATCTACCCATAGTTCCATCTATAGCCGGGAGAATAAATCGCTTAAAGTTTAAATGTATGCTTGATCCTAATTCAGAAATAGCTAGAGAATATTGCAGAATTGAGGAAGAATTTTTTCGTAAAAAAATAATAGAAAACATTCATGATTTACTTTATAATTATATGACAAAAGATGCCAGTGAAACAGATAATATTATATTACCCGAAAGATTAGAAGGAAGAATAGTTTACCCAGATGAATCAAGAAAATCTAATAATGCATTTGAATTATATTTTGATCGTTTGAGTGAAGTTGTAGATAGGTTCAAGACAAGAGCTAAAGAAAATTATAGAACTATTGAAGAAGAAGCTAAAACCCTTATTTATTGTTGTAATGAAATTAAATGGAATAGTGAGACTGTAGCTGTTTTGGATGATAATACGCTCTTACTTAAGTATCCTAGGCCTGCCCCTCAAAATTTAGTTAATCATTACCATAATTCTTGTTCAGATTTACTTAAATTAGTTGCAGAAGCCTATCCTATACAAGAGTTTACATAAGCTATATCAGAAACCTTTTTATATTCTCATTAAATCCTTTGATGTATGAAAACTAAACCCTGGGCAATTGCTTTGGTAATATTTTTTACATTTCTTACATCTGTTGCTCAGATTCTTTATAAAATGGCAGCCCTTAGACTAGAATTTAGTTTTATTGGGCTTATTACAAATTGGCCTTTGATTTTAGGTGGTGTGCTTTATCTTGTTTCAGCTGCTCTGATGGTTATTTCATTTAAAGGTGGAGAATTATCAGTTTTATATCCTTTAATTGCTTTGAGTTATGTTTGGGTAAGTCTAATTTCTCCAAAAGTTTTTCCAACTGATTCAATCTCAAAACTAAAGTGGGCAGGGATAGCAATCATAATAATCGGTGTTTCGTTAATTGGGGTGGGCAGTCAAAAATGACAAATATGTTATCAATAATTTATGTTGTTATTGGATGTATGGCTGGAGCTTATGCCTCTATTCTTATGAAAAAGGGTGCAGATTCTCTGGAATTTAATATCAAATCTCTTTTTAATAATAAACATTTAATCAACGGGGTTCTTATTTATGGTATGGGAACTATTTTATATATTATAGCACTGAGGGGAGGAGAACTTTCAATACTATATCCTTTAAACTCAACCACTTATATATGGGTTGCACTATTATCCCAAAAGATTCTGGGAGAAAAGATGAATACTTACAAATGGCTTGGAATTTTGTTTATACTTATTGGTGTTAGTTTTATAGGGATTGGGGGTTAATATGAAAAAAATAGTTATCTCTTTGGGAGGATCAATTGCAGTACCTGATAATGTTGATGTTAAACTTTTGATAGATTTTAGAAAACTGATTGTCAGTTATATTAAAAAAGGATACAAATTTGTGATTGTTGTTGGAGGAGGAAAGGTTTGCAGAAGGTATCAAAAAGCTGCTTGTCAAATTACTGATTTACATCCAGATGATCTTGACTGGTTAGGAATTCATGCAACTAGATTGAATGCTCACCTGCTAAGAACAATTTTTAGAGATTATGCTCATAAAATAGTTATTAAAGATCCAACTGATGAAATTGACTTTAAAGAGGATATTTTAATTGCAGGTGGATGGAAGCCAGGAAGAAGTACAGATAATACTGCAGTCATGCTTGCCAAAAAGTTTGGTATTAAAACTGTAATTAACCTCACTAATATTGACCATGTTTATGATAAAGATCCCAGGTTTAACAAAGATGCAAAACCTCTTGACAATATTTCATGGGAGAATTTTTTAAAAATAACTGGTGAAAAGTGGGATCCAGGAAAAAATGTTCCTTTTGACCCTGTTGCAAGCAAACTTGCAAGCCAGGCACATATTCAAGTTCTAATAATGAATGGGCAGAACATGAATAATCTTAAAAATTATCTTGAAGAAAAAGAGTTTGAAGGAACTGTTGTTAAATGAGTTTATTAATCAATAGATTTATATATTAATTTCTTGTAGAAATCTTTAATGCATATAAAAAAAGAGGTAACTGACTTTAGTAGATTCAAGCAGATTGTTAATGTTTTGTTTAAATACGAGTTTGGATACCTTATTCATGGCATTAAATTATCACATATTCTTCCGTTTCATAAAAAGTTGCAAAAACATAAGTTTAAGAAAAATGAAAATCCCAAGCAGCTTAGAAAAGCTTTTGAAGAGTTGGGAGGAGCTTTTATTAAACTTGGTCAAATGCTGAGTATAAGACCAGATCTTGTTCCAAAAGAATATGCTCAGGAATTTACAAAATTACAAGATAAAGTAGGGCCTTTTGCTGTTTCAAAATCAAAATCAATAATTAAAAAAGAGCTTGGAAAACCAGTTAATGAACTTTTCTTAGAGTTTGATAATAAACCTATTGCTGCTGCTTCTGTGGGGCAAGTTCATGTAGCCAGATTAAAATCTGGAAAACAGGTTGCAGTTAAGGTTAAAAGACCTGGTGTAAATAAGTTATTTCATACAGATATTCATCTTTTGTTTTATTTAGCAAAACTTGTTAAAAAACATTTTCCCAAAACACTGGTTGATCCAGTTGAGATTATTAAACAGTTTCAGAAATATACTATCAAAGAGATGGATTATATTAGAGAGGCAAAGAGTATTGATAAATTTTTCAAAAATTTCAAGGATGATAAAACAACTAAAATTCCAAAAGTTTATTGGAAATATACTACAAATAAGGTTTTAACTACAGAACTTATTTTAGGCACAGAACTTTTAAATGTACAAAATAACAAGACCAAACTGAATAAGAAAAAAGTTACGCGTAATATTGTTACTTCATTTTTAAAACAGATTTTTGTGGATGGGTTTTTTCATGCTGATCCTCATCCTGCAAATATTTTTGTATTAAAAGATAGTAGTATTGCTTTGGTTGATTTTGGAATTAATGGTTTTCTTGATGAAAAATTAAAAGAGGATTCTGCTGATTTGTTTATTGCTCTGATTAGAGGAGATGTTGATATGGTTGCAGAATCAATGGTTAATCTAGGATTTATTGTTGAGCCTATTGATATGGGTTCATTAAAAGAAGATTTAGTTGACCATTTAAGTGAGTATAGAGGGACAAGTATTAAGCATGTTGATTTGTCTGATTTGTTCCATAATCTGCTTGGTATTGCACGAGAATATAAAATCAAGTTTCCAGTTAATTTTGTTTTGCTTTGCAAGTCAATTGTAACTTTAGAGAGTAGTTGTGAGATTTTAGATCCAGAGTTTAATTTACTTGAAACTGCAAAACCATTTGTAAAAAAACTTGAAAAAAGAAAAATAAGCCCAAAACAAGTATTTAGAAAAACTCATACATACACTCATAAGGTGATGCGATTTATGAGAAATTTTCCTGAGAAATCTGATGAATTTTTTATGGAGTTTAAGTCTGCAGACAGAACAATGAAATCTATTCATAGGGATATGGGAGCTTTAACAAAAGAGATAAGCAGGTCTACAATCAATCTTATTTTTGGTCTGATTATTGTCTCATTAGTAATTGGATCTGCTATGGTCCACCCGTATAGTGATAGATTAATTTGGGGAATTCCTTTGTTTTCATTCATGTATTTATCTATAGCTAGTTTATTATTAATTTATATTATTGTGTTTAATCTACACAAAAAAAAATTGAGGTGAATTAAATGAAAAAAGAATTGAAAAAAATGTTCATGTTAGGTGTTGGAGCAGCTACACTGACTAGAGATGCTACAAAAAAGGTTGTAAAAAAGTTTGTCAAGCATGGGAAACTTACAAAAAAACAAGCAGACAGGTTAGTCAGTTCATTAATGGATGAGTCTGCCAAGCATAAAAAACACGTTGAAAAACTTGTAAAAAAACATACTAAAAAGGCTGTAAATACTGTTGGACCTGCAACCAGAAAAGAGCTTACTAAACTTAACAAAAGAATTGAAAAGCTTGAGAAAAAAGTTGGGACTAAGAAAAAGAGTAAAAAGAAGAAGAGTAAAAAATCAAAAAAGAAAAAGTCTAAAAGAAAAACCAAGAAAAAATCATCGAAGAAATCCAAAAAATAAGCCCACTATTGTGGGTTTATTGCTTTTTTTAATATTTCAAGTAAAGGTAATCTATATATATTAAATCTAATTCCTTTTTTATATGAGATATGTAGAGACAGAAGAAGGGTCTTGGATTGGTCACCAGGATGATTTAGAATCTATTTTAGGAGATTTGAAACAAACAGATCATATTATTGCTGATTTAGATTTTACTTTAGCCCGTTGCTTAGCAACAAGATTACCATTTTATGATCTTAAGTTTTGGGAAGCTGACTCCAAGACTTTTAATCCATTATTTATAAGATGGAGTGCAAAATCTGCTTTTAGAATAGCTAAATCCCTAGATGGCTATGACAGACAGCTGGCCGTGGAAGAGTCATGGTTGGATTATTTTGATACTTTTTTAGCAGGAAATCCAAAAAATCTAGCAGCTTTGGAAAAACTTGCTGAAAAAAAGTTAGATACTGTCTTATATCCTGGTGTCAAAGAGTTCTCTGATAAATTTCCAGATACAAAAAAAATAATTCTAACAAGGAATATTGATGAGTTGACAAGACCATTTGCAAAATATCTTAATTATGAAATGCATACAAATGCTATCCAAAAGGGGCAAAAGGCTGATTTTTTAAGAGGTTATCTTTCAAAAATTAGTGGACATGTAACTCTTATTGGTGATCAAGAAGCTCTTGATGAACCATTAACCGTGGCAAAAGAATATGTCCCAGAACATAATTTAATTAGTATCTATGTTTCAAAGAATAAAAGTTTACCTAGTAATTTAAAACCGGATCTGCATATTCCAAGAGATTACAGAGGACTTAGTAAAAACCTTGAAACCATTTTACTTTCATAATATTTATTAATTAATCTAAATTTTTGATATTTAATGAAGGCTAAACAATTATATGGAAAATTAGAAAAAGATTTTATTAAACCTGAGATGGCAGATGTCTGGATTGAGCGTATGAAGCCAATTTCAAAGTTTTTGACAAAGAGTTTTAGAGAAAGAGAAATTGGACTTGTTTGTGATAATACTGACAATATCGAAAAAGTCTATACAGCTGTTTTTGCATCAGAAAAAGTTATGAAAGAGTTACTGGAAAAAAATGTTAAGAATGCACTGCTTTTTGTGCATCATCCTATGGGGTGGCAGCTTGACAAAGCACCAGATATTTTTAAAAATATGGACCTAAATCTGCTTGAAAAGTTTAAAGAAAACAACATAAGTATTTATTGTCTTCATGTTCCACTGGACAATGTTGGAGAATATGGTACTCCTCTGACTTTTGCAAATGCTTTAGATTTAAAACCTGTAAAAGAATTTGCTCCTTATCATGGATCTATGTCTGGATTATTTTGCAGCACAGATTGTAGTACTTTAACTGAACTTGGAAAAAAGTTTAAAAAAGCCGTAGGCCATGTGGTTAAAGTTTATGATTATGGAGATAAAAAAATAAATGGAAAAGTAGCTTTGATTCCTGGTGGGGGTTTTACTGAAGAATCTGATGCTATTGCCCAGTATGGAGCAGATGTTTTTGTAGTGGGAGTGACAGCACTTACAGATTATTCAAAACAAGCTCATGAGTTTTTTAAGAAAAACAGAATAAATCTCATTGGAGGAACTCATTACTCAACTGAAAAGTTTTCAATGATAAAGATGTGTGAGTATTTTGAAAAACTTGGTTTAAAAGCTGAGTTTGTTGAAGATAAACCTATGATGGCTGATCTTTAAGGAAGCCAGCTCTTTGGATCCTTAACTTTATCAGGCAAATAATCAGACATTACAAAATTAAGCCCATGTGTAGCTAATGCTTGCTGCTCTGCCCTGACTTTCATTTTTCTCAGATCTTTTAGTGCTTTTTTCCATTTCTTATGTTGAGCAATGAATGGGTCGTTTTTAAGTCCGTCTTTGATTCGCTTTTTATCAATATCTTTCAGTGGGTGAGATGGTAAATTATATTTTTTTATGTCATCAGCAGTTATTCCAAAGAATTTTGCTTGGGGAACGCAAAAATATTCATTTATGTGTGCTGCGTTTCCTGAACCTACCTTTAATGTTCTGTAAATATTTAGCCAGCCATACGGGTCCCCATCCACAAATGCATATACTGGTATGTCTGCTTCATCACTTAATCTTCTGATAAATCTTCTGCATGCTCTTGTTGGCACTCCACCCATAGATATTAAGATACAGTTTGCTTTTTTCCAATAATTGTGTTTGTTTAATCTTTGAAACATACCTGTGGTTTCAATTGCCAGGATGAATTTTGCATTTGTTTTGAATTTTAGATTTTCCACAGAGATTGGTACTGAATACGCGCCTGAACCAAATTTGGTGCAATCAATCTTTATTTCCTCTCCTGTATCCTGATCCTTATCAATAACTGTTAATTTTCCTGCAATATCTCCACCTTTTTCTTCAGGAATAAATCCAAGTTGTTCTCGATTTACCCTCATCATTGCTTCAATATCTTCCATTATTGAATCTGATTCTGTCTGCTTCTTGAATCTTGCTTCAGCCCAATTCTTGCTCACATAATATGTCTCCCTTTTTGTAGCAATATCTTCTGATTTTACAAGCTCTTTTGAAAATGCCATCATCCGAAGGGTTTGGGCAAATGTTTTTATTGTAGAAGCAGTTAGGGTCCTTTTTTTGGATCTTTTACCAAGATCAAAGAATTCTCCATTATAGTCCACATTACTTAAGGATCTTATTGGCATTTCCAACTGTGGCTTTTTCTTATTTAGGATACTTTTGTAAACTTCATCTGAAACTTTATTTATCTTTTTTAGCACTTGCATCTTTTTTCCTCCCTATTTTAGCAAATTCTTCATCATATTCTGGATTATCTAATATTCCAAGCTTTTTTAACTTGCCCCTATCCTGTTTTAGAATTTCTTCAAGAAGTTTTTCAACCTCTCTTTCCTTGACCTCATCAAGATTATTGAGTTCTTTTAATGCCCCACCAATATGGGGGATATATTTTTTGATAAAATCCCTTTTTTTAATTTCTGCTTTGACTTTTTTCTTTCTTTTAACATATTTTTTAAGCTTTCTTCCAGCTTCCTGCAAAGCTAATGTAACTTCTTTGATAATTTCTGGATAATGGGCTACTGCTTCCTTACTTTCAGATGTGAACGGTACCCAAACAGACGCTATGTGCACCAAGATTGTTGCTGGAGCTTTTGGCAGGCTCCCAGAACTTTGGCTTAAACCATAACTTCTCCAATTTGTTTCACGAGCTGCTTTTGTTATGCTACATGCTCCTTTCTGGTATAATAAAGGTACTCTATTTGCATATCTCATTAAGGTAGCTTTTGAATCTGCTCGCTGGTCTCCACCATAAGCAATACCTACTTCAACTAGAAAAGGATTTCCTCTGTATACAGAAGGGCTTCTGGTAACTGTACAATAAAATTCAGCATTTATCTCTTTTTTTAGTCCTTTTTTTAGAAGTTTTTCTCCAATAGGACTAATACAATTTGTAGGCGGTGAAATAATTTTAGTTTTTTTGATTCCTTTTAGTAATTTTTCTGCCTGTTCTCTTGATAATCTGCTTGTGGTTCTGCTTGGTCTGAGTGCTGCATTTTCACATATTTTTTTTGCAGTTCCTGCTCCAACACTTGAAAACTCGCCTTTTAAGAAACTTTGAATAGTTCTGCATTTAGTGATGTTAAGCATTTTTATTAATCTTCCAAGCTCCACTCCATGAGGATGCGGCTTGATTTCTTGTGGTTTTTCTGGAAGTTTATCTGTTACTCTTGGAAATATTATTTGCTCTGCATTGGGGGAAGTGTATATTATTGTTGCATGTGGGTTAACCACTGCTGTATACTTTAGATATGCGTCAACACTCCTCTTTCCTCTTCTGTAAGTTGCTTCAAGATCAATTTCAACTCTTGTGCCGCGATTTTTATCCCATTCAACAACCTCATCTTTTATAATATCTGGTTTATTCTTTTTAGTATCAATCACTAACTCATAATAATGTGCAGGATCGTTTTTTGAAATTTTAGAGATAATTTTTGCCGGCCTTCCTGTTGTGAGCTGACCATACATTACAGAAGCACTTATTCCAATACCTTGCTGACCTCTACTTTGTGAAAGCTTAAAAAATTTTGAGCCGTATAAAAGTTTTGCAAAAATCTTTGGAACCTGTTTTTTAACAATTCCTGGTCCATTATCTTCAATAACAACCTTAAAACGATCATCTCCCATGTCTATTGCCTGAATCTCAATTTCAGGAAGAATATCTGCTTCTTCACAAGCATCAAGACTATTGTCCACTGCTTCTTTTATGGTTGTAAGTAATGCTTTTTTTGGATTATCAAAACCTAATAAATGTCTGTTCCTGCTAAAAAATTCTGCTATGCTAATATCTCTTTGACCTTTTGCTAATTCATATGCTATTGTACCTTTAGATATTTTTACCACCTATTTTTTTAAATCTGATTGAACGTCTTGCTTTTTCTAACATTTTAAACACTGTTGCATGCATGCTTCCTTCCAGCAGCATTTCAACTGCTCTTCTTGCAAATGCAACATTAGATACTTCTCCTATTATTCCAATTGTTTTACCGTACACACTTATGTATGTTTTTGTTAGCTCTTCAAGAGTTCTTCTTGATTTACCTTTACTGCCAATCACTCTGCCTTTTAATCTCTTGATTTGTTTTGGATTACTTATATAATCTTTAATATTTAGAATATCAAAACCATAATCTTGTTTTAAGAGCAGCATTGCAGTGTCTGGATTAAATCCTCTACCAATTGCTTTTACAATTTCTTGTGCTTGATATACTTTGATTGTATCTTCTCCTTTAACAAGTACATCCCCTTCATCTGAGTCAACAAATATATTTGTATTTGTGCTTTGCTCTAACTTACGCTTAACAACTCCTTTTGTTCCAATAAGAACTGCAATTCTATTTTTTGGGATTTTTAATCCATGCTGATATTCCATCATATTCATAACTAATAAGACTTTTCTTTTAAATCTTTTCAATGCTTGTTTAGAAAATGCTTTAAGCAATCTTTGCCACAAAAATAACCTTTTTTCTTAAAATCACTTGGACCAAAGAATAAAACATATTCATCTAGTTTGTAAGGATTAATTCTAACTCCACAGGTTGCACATACTTTCATTTCATTAATTTCAATGTCTTTTAATTTTTGAGTAACCAAAGATTTAGTATGCAGTCCACCTTTTTCAAGGTCTTTTCTAAGCTTAATAAGGTCATCATATTTAACTTCATTTATCACTTCTTTGAGTGGTTTTTTCATTATAACCTCTTTTTTGTAGTTTACAAAAAGATACACTGATATATAAATTTTAGCATTTTGTAGTGATACATAAGACAGGCAATGTCAAGTTAAGGCGGTGTATCAGAGTGACTGATATTGTTCAAAATCCTACTCTGTTTTTCCTGCAGAAAAACTACGTCTGGCCCTGCCACGAATAACAAAAAGGTTATTTCATGTCATCCATGGCACAGACGAATTTTGACCACCATCAGTCTATTTGTAACACTGCCAAACTAAGAATTAAATGGGGTGAGTATATGGGATTTAAAGATGAATTTTTGGAATTTTTAAAAGAGTATAAAGTTATTGGTTTAGCTATTGCATTCATAATAGGCGCTGCTGCAACAGCTTTGGTTAAATCATTGGTGGACAATATTATTATGCCACTTATTACTCCACTAATTCCTGGAGGAAACTGGAAAACAGCTAAATTGGTTTTAGGACCTGTTTCTCTTGGATGAGGTGCTTTTGTGGCTGAGCTAATAAATTTTGTAATAATTGCATTAGTTGTGTTTTATTATTGCAAAAAAATTGCTTAAAGAAGAAAAAGTGGCTAAAAAATAAACAAAGTTAGTAAATTTATTTGAGAATTTGCATAGCTTGTTTAGTTATTCTTTTTTCAAAATCTACAACCCGCTCTCCATCTGCTCTTTGTTGTGAGAGAATTTGCATGAGCTCTACTATTTTTTGCTGCTGTGTTTGCTGATCCCAATCTTCCACATTTATTTGGTCTGAGTTTTCTTTGATTATCATGTTTTCCACTTCATCAACAGAACCTTGGGCTACCTTGACTGCTTTAAATTCTTTAGAACTTAATTTGCTTGTGTTTCTTAGAATTGAGATTGCTCCTTTTGTTTCAAGATTTTTTCTCAATGACCTAAAGTTAATGTCTGATGTTTTTCCTGTTTTTAGTTCGCCAAATAATCTAATGGTTACAATAGTATGAATAAATTCTTTTTGTGAAACTAGTTCTTTTAGCTGTGCATTAACTTCTTCACTTGTTTTTTGGTTGCAGTCCATGTTTATTGAAAATACACTACACATATTAAGTGGAATATACTCTGTTTGAAGATTTGTTTCTGGATTTTTTTCAATTATGTAAAATCCTCCTTGTTTTAGTTCTTCTAGTTCTTTGAATGTATCTGGAAATGTTGGTCCTGGATAGATTATTTTGCCGTAATCAGGAATGTTTTTTTCAATTATCTGGTGAACATGACCACCTGCATAGTAATCAAAGTTTTTTGGAAATTGTTTTATAGATAATTTTTCAATCATATCTAGTCCAGACATTTGTATTTCACTTATTGCTGAGTGAAACATAAAGATCTTAAAACCAGAAGCATTTTCAAGTTCTTGCTTGTTTAGTTTATCATATTCTTGTTTTTCTAGTGATCCTCGCCTGCCATGGATTCCTGTGATTTTTGCTCTGCCCTGAACTGCAAATGTTTTTTTATTGGTTATATCTGTTATTATTCCCGCTTTGTCTAAGACTTCTAGAATTGTTTTTCCACTTGGAGAATAATCATGGCTTCCAGCCAACACATATACATTGATATTGTTATCTTTGGCTTGTTTTAGTTTTTCTACTGCTGCTTTCAAGCTTTCAATTGCAGGAAGTGCTGTGTGAAATAAGTCTCCAGAGATTAGTATAAATTCTACTTTTTTATCAATACAAATGTCAATTGCTCTTTGAAAAGCTTTAGTGCTTAACTCTCTTAGTTTTGGATCTGACCAGCTTCCAATATGACAGTCTGCCATGTGAGCAAATTTCATAGTTTTTAGATAAGAGCTGAGAGTATATAAATTTTGATATGATTATCAAAAAGTTTTTAAGTAAAAATATATGCTCTCAATTTATGAAGCAAGAAGATGTGTTTGAATGGGTAAAAAACTATATCAAATTTGTTAATGCTTATCATAAAAAGATGAAAGAGATGTTGGAAGAAAAAGGTGTTATTATTGTTAAATATAAGTCTGATAAAGTAGAGCATTATTATCCTATTGTTAATTTAGAAGATGTTGATTTTTCTGGCCTTAAATCAAATCCTATTATTGTTGCAATAAATTCAAAACATAATTTCAAAACTCTGGTAAATGATTGGGAAGAAATATCTAAAAATCCAGATTTGAAATTGATATTTTTTAATCAAGAATCCTCGCTGCAGAGAAAATGGGTTATAAAGCCATATGTACATAATAGGATTTGTAATAAAAAGTCTTTGAAAAAAGGCTTAAAGTCTATGTTTGAGACTGTTGATATTGTTGGTTGAACGCCTGTTGGCCAAAACTATTAGTCAAATTATATTGAAATCCTCTTGCTGACCTTGCAAAATCTAAATAAGAATCAATCAATATAAGCGTTTGAAATATATTGCTCTGCCATTCTATGAGTGTTGAAAAAACTGCCGTTAATTGCAACACAGTGCTTCATAATCTCTACCCATTTATCCCTGTCCCCATAAAAAGTTGGGATAATAACTTTTTCCAGTTTCTCATAAAGGTCCTTGACTTCATCTTTCATATCATAATCATTACTAAATTCTGGGTCTTGTTGATGAGGACCAATGCTCCAACCAGTTACATTTTCAATATGACCTTCTAGCCACCAACCATCAAGAGTAGATATTTGAGGCACTCCATTAAGTGCAGCTTTCATTCCACTTGTGCCTGAGGCTTCATAGGGTCTTTGAGGATTGTTTAACCATACATCACATCCTGCTACTAAAAATTTGGCAAGCTGGATATTATAATTTTCAAGGAAAGCAATTTTGATCTTACAATTTTGACTATTAATTTGCTGGGCAGTCTGGAAAACTTCTCTAATCAATTCCTTTCCTCTTGTATCTTGGCTGTGAGCCTTTCCAGCAAAAACTATCTGGATATCTCCTACTCTTTGAGCCATTGCTTTTAGCCAATCAATATCATGAAGCAGCAAAGAAGGTCTTTTGTACTCTGTAAATCTTCTTGCATAACCTATTGTGAATCTTGTCAACTCAAACCCACTGTTTGTTCTAGTATTTATCTGATCTATTAACTGCTTCTTGGCCTGCTGGTGTGCATTCCAAAAATCATCTTTTTTAATAGAAAGTGCATTTCTAAGACTGAATGGATCAACAGGCCAGCCCGGAATGTGTTTATCAAACATTGACTTAAAAGGTTTAGATATCCATGTAGCTGGATGAATCCCGTTTGTTATTGAATCAACATGAAATCCCCTAAACATCTTTTTGGTTATTTGGCCATGTCTTTTAGCTACACCATTAATATAATGACTGTAATTAAGGGCAAACAAGGTCATGTTGACTTGATTATCATGCTGTGCTTTTTTAAGCATTATATCTGGCACATAGTTGTTTGTAATTGTTTTGAAGAGTTTTGTATCAAAACGATCATGACCTGCTGCAACAGGTGTATGGGTTGTAAAGATGCATTTGCTCTTTACTTTTTCAAGTTCATTTGGAGAAGGATCTCTAAGTTCTCGATTTTGCATTTCTTTGAGAAGCTCAATTACAAGAAGAGATGCATGACCCTCATTCATATGATACTTTTTTATGTTGTATCCTAATGATCTTAACATCTTGACTCCTGCAATACCTAAAATCATCTCCTGTGCGATTCTGTATGCTCTATCTCCCCCATACAGAAAAGAAGTAAGGGTTTTGTCATAATCAGAGTTTCCCTCAATATTAGTATCAAGAAAATATACAGTGAGATTGTTGCCAGTGATTCCATGAACCTGATATTTCCAAGCCTTGACTTTTACTTCTCTTCCATCAATGTTTATGATTACAATATTTGGCAGAGGCACCATGAAATCACTTGGATTCCAATTTACAGGCTCCTCAATCTGATTGCCTTGAGGGTCTATTTTTTGGTGAAAATATCCTTTTTCATTTAGCAAAGTTATGCAAACAACTGGTATTTTAAGATCAGCATATGCTTTCATTAAATCTCCAGCAAGCACACCTAATCCACCAGAATAAGTTGGAACACTGTGGCTTATACCAATTTCCATTGTAAAGTATGCTATGGATTCGTGCTTGTTTTCTGAACTATCCTTAAATTGCTGAAACATAAATCTTGATTGGAAGTAATAGTTTATAAGTTAAACTGACCACTCTAAAATAGTCACAGGCTTAGAGTCTATTAGTGAATATTTTTGAAATATCATGGATAAAAAACATTTTCTAGTAAGTAGTCATCACATAGTAGTTAAAAAACGAAAGATTTATAAACAATAAATACTCAATAGCTTATATGGCAGCCAAAGATATTCTATCTGTGAGAGACGAATTGAATCTATATCTTGTAGTTAATGGACTAAAACCAGCTGCAATAATAGGACTTGACCCCATAGACCAAAGAATTGGACAAGAACCAGAACTTATTGAAGAACCAGAACTTGGAGTTCCTATGAAACTTTATCGTGCAAGACCAGATGCTATAGTTAAGTTTGAGGAAATTCTTGGCAATAATGGAATTGCTAGTAAGCATTGGACTGAATCCAAGGACCAAACGGGTTATGATTCAGATGGAAGAGTAAATAAGGTTTGGAGAAGAATGCTTCATAAAGCTTATATTGGCTCAGACCAAGTTGCTCTTGAAAGATTACTGACTGCAGATTCTGATGAAGAAATTGGGTTGGCTCTTGGTTTTCCTATAGAGGCTGTAAGTGCATTTAATCATGTTATTGAAGGAGTTTGCAGAGATGGTCAATATGACCAAGCCCAAAAAGCAAAAGCTGTTCAAGCAGGTCTGAAGCTTCCTACCTGGTTAGCCTACATTAGTTTTGTTCCTGACCAATTAGATATTGTCACAGGTGATATTTCTCAATCAAGCAGAGAAGTTGGTGAAAATTATCATAGCTTTGTAAAGGAAAATAATCCAAACTTAGCAAAAAGAGTAGAGGAGCACTTTTTACAGCGCAAGCTTCCAAATGAATGGGAAATGGAACCTAATGGAAGTTACACTGTCACTTTCCGCTATGATGGTATGAAAATTACCACAAGAACTTAATGGCAACATCTTTTATTAGCTTTTACTCATCAATTATTAAAGAACACATAATGCTACCAGTTACACAACATTCATTTACCAACGGACCTTAAAGCAAGTAAGAGTCCTGGCATAAACTGGAGGAAGTAAAACCAACAGCCAATAGCTAATAACGGCCTGAAAACCGAAAAAAACGCTGGGACTGGAAGAGTACTCTTAATTGCAATATAATTCAGGGGTTGAGTGTATAAATAATTAAGTATTTATATTACCTTTAATATGAGTCAAGTATGACTAAATATAAATCAGCTGAATTGACAAACGGTCAAGTGAAAATTGTTATTAATGATTTACCCAATCCAGATGAGGATACAATATTCATAAAGATATTTCTTTCTGGTATTTGCAGGGCAGATGTTAAGGAAGTATCAGATTCTAGAGATATAGCTGAAGATAGAGGACCATTATTTGGTCATGAGCTTAATGGAATTATTACTTTTGCAGGTAAAGATACAGGATTTAAAGAGAATCAATTGGTTACTTTTAATCCAAATGTTACACCAAATAGAACAACAGGATTTGCAGACTATATGATTCTCAAAGCTCCCAAAAATATATTAAAACAAGCAGTTATTCCTTATGATAGAAAGTTAGATAAACAAAAAACAATACTTGTGGAACCTTTATCTGCTACTTACCATTCATTGGAAAAGTTAATTGGGTATACTGGACCCATAAAAAGTAAGAAGATTGCTATAATTGGTGCTGGAAATGCTGGCACAATGTTAGGTTTATTTGCAAAAAGAAAAGGTGCATCTGTTAAGTTATTTAATATTGATGATGGAAGAATTCAATTTGCCCAAAAAATCTTTGAAAAAGATGAGGTCTTTAAATTTTCTGATTATTCAAAATTTGAATTTGATATAGTGATTGTTACAATAACAATAATTACACCAAAAAGTTTGAAAATGGCATATGAATGTGTAAAGTCAGATGGTTTTATCCATTTGTATGGAGGGACAAGATCAGATCACAAATTTCTGGATACAGAAGTGAATATTGATACAATCAGAAGAAATGAATTATTGAAAACAATAAATTATAAAGGAAAAATTATTAATTTAACAGGAGCATATGGTAGTGGACCAGATGATTTCAAAAGTGTTTTTAATATATTAGATGATTTACCTGTTAACAAGCTTATTTCTAAGCAAATTCAATTTCATGAATTTCCAAAACTAATAATGGATATGGCTAGGGGAAAAGTAGATTATCCTGGGAAAGTTATTGTAAGGTATTCACCATAATTGAATGTTTAGTTGTAGAACGGTGGGACTGCGCCTCGGACGTGTTATTCAAAATGCCGTGCATTTTCAATTCCGAAAAAATCTTGATTTTCTCCTTATGCAGAAAGCAGTTTCTGATGCCTACTTCATTAATTTTTTTGTCTTCTAATCTTTCACACTTAAAAGCGCTTGCATATGCTTCTCAAACAGCTCGTCATCAATACGTCCAAATACTCCCTGTAGACCATCCCTGAACTGTTTAGATTCCACTTTTTCTTTTATTTTTATATGTCTGCTAGTCAGCTCATACCTTTTTGAAACCTCCTGTTTTACCCATTCCAGGTTGTCCAAGTCAGGAGCCAACATAAATAAATCTCTTATATCTGTTGAACGGCAGCTTATCATTTTCATGACAAATAGGGCATCAATGTCAATAATCCTGGATTTTATTTTCTTAGTTATGGTTTTCCCTCTTAATGTTTTTATCCTGGAATTGTCAAAAATCCAAGCAGCAGAAAAAACACTATTTGTCTGCCTGTCAAGAACTTCCCTGATGAGAACATCCATGCTTACGATGAATCCCTGTTCAATCTTTTTTTCAAATCTATGAAAATAGCCTTTATAAGGAACACTAAAATTATCCGATACCTTTTTGTACTGCATATCAACGAGTAATTCCTCTATACTTTTTGCTTCAGACTCTTCCTTAACTACAATGTCACAATCCACTGAGAATCTAGGAAAAGTGTATGCACTGACTGCATAGCCCCCAATAATAACAAATTTGTTTTTTCCCAACTTTTTGATTGATTCAAATATCTCTTTTTCTCTAAACTGCAGCATGATACTTCTCTCTCATATAGTTGTAAGCATATAAGTATATCTCATTTGATTTGGCAATCTCCATTGTGTTGCCCAATTTTTCTACTCTTAAACCATGCCTTTCTGTTGCATTAATTTGCTCTGCAGGTACTAAAATCACATACTCTCCAACTGTTGACCCTTTATTAACATAGTTTGGGATATTGTTTTTATTGAAGAAATTTTTCCAATAATCCAAATCATGTTTCAACACTTTAATAAAATAAGGTGATTTTTCCATACCCCTTTGCACATATGAGTAATCAGACCAGATCTCTACAGCAGACAAATTTGTGAATGCGTAATCTCTTTTTGATTTTTTCATGATTTCTGGGACCTTGAATTCCAACAAACCCTTCATTATCTCTCTTGGGTCATTGCATTTGTATTTTGCTCTTGATGTTTTTTTGATCCAGCCTGAATTTAATAATAACGCGAATATCTTTTTTTTCATGCTCTTGCCAACTATCCAGTCCAATTCTGATTGGCTAAAAGATTCTTTTGAGCCGTATTTGGAGAATAACATTGCATAGGCTCTCAATCCATATTGAGGTATTTCTTTATACATGGTTACCAATTGGGTAACCAAACTATATAAATGTTTTGTTTTTTCAAGGGTTTTTAACAGAAAGTAAAACGCCGGGACTGGGACTCACATCAAAACATATGAATACTTTTAATTAATTCTATAATCATATGAATAATCCTGTATTCTAGCAAAGGAATTTTCTGCAATGTCAAACTATGAAGTAATAGTTTTATTATCTCCTCCATGACAAAGACAGACTTTGTTTTAAAGTCTTATTCCATCGAACAGAACCCTCCACTTTGTAGAGGAACCTGTTCGACTTCATCTTGTCACGGAGCTAATAAAAAACCTGCAACACTAGTTGACACTACCTTAAAGCTTCTAAAACATTCAAATTTTAACAACATTGGCTAGGCGAAGCGTAGCTGAGTAGGATTTTTTAACGAAAAATCCGTCTGTGCCTGTGTTGTTGTTAAAAATTTCAGTTGCGAATCATTAGAATCCAAATCTATTAAATATGCACATGTTATTTTGATAAGATTTAAAAATGGTTTTTAGTTCTAGCTAAGTATGGCAGATATTAGAAGCCCTATATGTGTAGTACTTGGGCATGTGGATCATGGAAAGACTTTATTGCTGGATAAGATTAGAGGTACTGCTATCCAGAAGGGAGAATCTGGAGGCATTACTCAGGCAATAGGAGCATCAATTATTCCAGTTGAAACTTTGCAAAATGTATGTGGGGAATTACTTGAACAACTTAATTTGAAACTTACTATTCCTGGTCTACTTTTTATTGATACTCCTGGACACGAGGCATTTACTAGTCTGAGAAAAAGAGGAGGAAGTCTGGCAGATATTGCTGTTGTTGTTATTGATATTAATGATGGTTTTAAACCACAAACACATGAAACTATTAAGATTTTAAAAAATACCAAGACCCCATTTATTATTGCTGCTAATAAACTTGATTTGCTTTCTGGATGGCAGCCAAAGCATGGCAAGCTGATGAAAGATATTAATAACCAATATCCAAAGATTAAAGAAAAACTTGATATGAAGATTTATGAGATTGTTGGCAAGCTGGCTGAATATGGTTTTGATTCTGAAAGGTTTGATAGGGTTGATGATTATACAAAAAAAGTTGGGATTGTTCCGGTTTCTGCTATGACTGGGATGGGTATTCCTGAACTGCTTATGGTTTTAACAGGTTTGTCTCAAAAATATCTTAATCAATGTCTAGAGTGTGAAGTTGAGGGTCCTGCATCTGGAACAATACTTGAAGTTAAAGAAGAAAAAGGACTGGGTGTTACAGCTGATGCAATTATTTATGATGGGACCCTAAATGTAAATGATCTTATTGTTATTGGTGGTGTAAATAAGCCTTTGACAACAAAGGTTAGAGCACTGCTTATCCCAAAACCCTTAGAAGAGATGAGAGATAAGAAAACAAAGTTTTTGCATGTTGACAAAATTATTGCTGCAACTGGTGTAAAGATTGTGGCGCCAGATTTGGACAATGTTGTTGCTGGTATGCCTCTTAGAGAAGCTACTTCTGCAGATTTGGAAGAAATACAAAAACAGGTTAAAAACGAGGTTAATGATGTTTTAATTGAAACTGATCAAGCAGGTATTGTGGTAAAAGCAGATAATCTTGGTTCTCTTGAAGCTTTGATTAACTTGCTAGGAAAAGAAGATATCCCAATCAGAAAAGCATCTATTGGACAGATTACTAAAAAAGATATCATGGATGTACATGCTAATCAGGAAACTGATCCTTTAACTGCAATAATGCTTGCATTTAATATTAAGATGAATAAGGAAGCACAAGAGCTGGCTGAAAAGCTGGAAGTACCAATTATTAGTGATTCAATTATTTACAAGCTGATTATTGATTATAAAGAATGGATAAAAAAGGAAAAAGAGGCCAAAAAGTCAGCTGAAATGGCTGATGCTGTTAACCCATGCAAGATTAGATTATTGAAAGGCTATGTTTTTAGGCAGAGTAATCCTGCTGTTGTTGGAGTTGAAGTTGTTAGTGGATTGCTTACTTTAAATCAGCAATTAATGAAAAATACAGAGCCACTTTCTTATGTAAAGACTATCCAGCATGAAAAGAAAAATATCCAGGAAGCAAAAGCTGGAATGCAGGTTGCAATTTCTCTTGAAAATGTTACTGTTGGAAGACAGATTAATGAAGGAGATGTTTTATTTTCATATGTTTCTGAAAAAGAATATAGGAGAATGAAGAGCCTGAAGAATAATCTTAACTCAGTGCAAATTGGTTTGCTAAAAGAAATTGCAAAAAAAATGAGAGAAAAAGATTCTTTGTGGGGAATATGAGATATAAAATTCTCAATACAAGGGATGTAAAAGAGATAAATAATCTTATTGAAAAACAGTGGGGCGTGAGGCTTGATTTGAATCTTGCTTTTCTTAAAAAAAAATTCAAGATTTATGTTGTGTCCAGAACTTTAGGAAAAATTGATTTTACTAAACTTAGGATAAATAATGTGGGTATGTATTTTGGTCATATTAAAAATAATGAGATTAGGCTTAGTATTGAAGGTTCTATGATTGTTGGGCCTTTGGCTGAAAAAAATATTTTAGAAATTAGTGATTGGCAGCTTCAAGGCTGGCTTAATGGTGAAGAACTTGAAGCTAAAAATAAGAATCATTCTTTTGTTTTGATAAAACATAAAGATGATTTTGTGGGCTGTGGAAAACAGATTGGAAATAGGGTTTTGAATTATGTTCCAAAGGCTAGAAGAGTTCAGTTAGCATAGACTGGCTCAATCTCATAAGTTGTGCCTTGCGGCACATCATTAATAATCAAATCAACGTGAGGATATTTTTCATCTGGGTTTTTTTCACGCAGGTGTGTTCTTAAACCACGTGAAGCTCCGCTTGTTAGCTTTAAATAATCATACACATCAACAAGCTCTAATTCTTGTCCTAAGATTTCTGCAATTACTTGATCTTGAACACGTATATTCACGTGCTGTAATTCTTTTCTCTCACCTAAAACTTCTTTACTCAATCTTATTGTCAATTGTTTTGCGACTTCTCCAGCATAGTCTCTCCATACTGGAGCTAATCTCTTTTTATCCTCAGCGCTTATAGTTTCATAATTAAAATTACCTCCTGACAGATCAACAATCTGTTCAAGCTCTATGTTTCTTTCAAAATCTGTGATTAGATCTCCTGGCCTATTTTGGTTATTGGGTTTTAATCCAACTTGCCTGCCAATTTGACCAGCAACATAAGGTATAAAAGGACTTGCTAACTGAGCAAATGCCTGCCAATACTTTTTAATTATTACTCTATTTGTTTTAAGATCAGAGTCAGATTTCATCCTATGGTATTGAGCAATATCATCCAACATACGTCCTTGCTGGTCAAAAAATAGTTCTTCATAAGATTTGTGGATTTTTAAGTCTGTGTTCAACTCAGCAACAGATTCAATTCTCATTCTTACTTTAGACATTAACCACATATCAATATTGTCTTCATGTGGGAATTTTCCTTGTGGTTTATATGTTTCGAATTGGTCAATAACCCAGAGTAATGTTTCTCCAAATCTTTCAAGAGCTTGTGAATCAAATCTTAAGTCCTTAACAGGATTTTCTTTTCCAAGCAGATATAATCTTGCAACATCTGCTGCACTTTTTTCAGAATCAAACCCATATCTTTTGAATCTGATTGAAGTCCTATCTTCTGCTATATCTAATATTTGGTCAATGGATACTGCATTACCAAGAGACTTACCCATTTTTTGGCCTTTTGCATCCTGGACAGTTCCATAAGCAAGCAAGGTATTTTGCATAAGGTGTCCCAGATCCTGGGCTGCAATTTGCATATTGCTAAACAAAGCATGAGCTTGACTATGATCCCAACCCATTATGTTTATCCAATCAGAGAACCTAGTATGCAACTCTTCTTTTACATTACTTAATGTTGAGGCTTTTACTCCTAGTTTTCTTTCCAAACGCCCTTTGAGGTTTCTGACCTTAAAACCTCTTTGTCTTAACTGCTGATTTGTTCTCAATACATAATCAAAGAATTCTCCATTAACTTTGTCTGCTGGAATTGAGCCAGAATATATTGCTTTTGCAACAGCAAACATGAAAAAGTATCCATTACTATCCATCAAAGGTCCCATTACCATTGGATTTTCTTCATCTGAAAACCTACTTTCTGTTCCAAGTCCTTCACAGTAATCTCTTTGAATATTTTTTGGTTCTCTGCTAGCAAAAAGTGAGTGAATACTGTTCTGAAAAGTTTTAGGCAGAATAAACACATCTTTTTGACTAATCATCTCACTGGTTAAGTCTGCAAGAGTCTTACCCCCTTTCAGTTCTGCATTGTATATAAATTTCCAACCTTCAGAAGTGACAACATCAAGCAGATGATTTCTATGCCCAGACACTTTACAATATACATCTCCATTGAATCTTCTATTTTCTGGTGAGCCAATAATTCTTAAGCTATCTAAATTAGCAGCAATAACTTCATCCATATCAGATGTCACTTCTTTTGTTCTATCACACAAAGAACAATATCCCATTTCTGACTCAAGAAAATTAATAAATCCAGCTTCATACAAATTATCAACCCACCATTTAGTAAATTCTTGATACCAAGGAGTTATTGTTGTAAGAAATGTTCCATCAAACTGAGAGGTATCTACATTGTACAGTTCAAGATCTCTAATCATTTTAGACCCAACAAAATTTACAACAGGTAGTGCTGCTTGGTGAATTAAATCTGCTTTTTGTAATTCTAATTCATGCAAAATCTCTTCTGAATCAGCTTGAGCTGCTTCCAGTTTTGCATTTAACTCGCCATACTCTCTCGAGATATCTATAATATCAGGAAATTGTCTTATTAGTGTATCAAGGTCACCAGAATCCCAAAAAAATCTTCTAAGGTCATCTGTTCCATACGCAAGATCAGACAAAACAGTTTCAACATGACCAAATGTTGGAAATCCTGTGGGATGAAGTCCAAATGGAAAAAAAGTATCTTGTCCTGCCAGATTAGAAAACCTTGCTAAATAATCTTGAATTAATATACCTCTCAGATTACCTGCATGAAGCTTCCCCTTACTTGGTGTGGGAAATGCTGAGATTACTGTTTTATACGATTTATTAAGTATTTTTTCTAACATTTTGCAAAACCTATTAAATGGTAGATTTTTCACATATATAAATCTTACTACTTTCGAATGATAAAATATGTGCAAATTACGGATTTATTGATTTTATATATTGTTTATATATGACTATCTTTCAAATAATCATATATAGAATTGTGTTTTCTATGTAATTAGTGATATTTGTCACATTAAATGTTATATTTGTAAAATCAGTGTTATTTATGTAATAAATACTCTCTTGAACCATTAAAACACGTGTTTAATGAGTCACCTAGCATTATATAATATGTTATTGTTATTTAAATTTCTTATGTTTATGAGATTAAACCATGTTATATTACTTTAATATTCAAAACACTTTGTAACTAAATAGTGATTAAAAAAGCAAAGATTTATTAATCTTAAAACATTTTTTTAAAATATGAAGGAACCTATTATCATGTACTCTGATACAACCAATACCAAGAAAATATCTTTGAAACAAGAAAAAGATGATTTTTCAAAGAGATATGATCCAGAATTTGTGGAATTCCTTGGTGAATTGCAAGACTTAACAATCCTTGACTTAGGCTGTGCAGATTGTGTTGCAATTCCTTACTACGCAAAGGTTGCTGAAAGAAGAAATGCTGTAATCCAGCTAGATAGCAGACTAGAAAGTATTCAGAATTTGATTGAGATTTATGCAGAATCAGGATATCTTTCTAAACAAATGCAAAAAGAATTAGAACCTGGACAAATAAAGATAATTCAAGGAGAGTTCCCATACCATTGCCCTCTTAAAGAAAATACTGTTGATATGGTTGTATTAAGTGCTTTTGGAATGGGTAGGCTAGGTCCATTTGAAAATATATTTAGCAATTATATTATGGGTAGCAATACATTTAGACTGGAATTACAAAGAATTTTGAAACCTCATGGAAAGCTTGTCCTAGCAGAGAGAGGCATAGGAACAACAACCAGATTTTTTGATGATAAAATAGGAGAGAAAGATTCTAGATTAGAGTACGCTGGCAAAAATAACAAACTTGTTCAAAACATGATTGAAGAAGGATTTTTCCTTGATCAGATAATTGGAGATTGGGTGGCTGTCCTAAGATACACTCCATCTGATCTTGATTAATCAATTTAATAAGCTATAATGCAGAAATCAGAATCTTAAATTATTCAATTATACAAAATCCCATATCTCATCTCCTACATGATGCAGGTTTTCAATTACTTTTCCTTTTTGCATTTTATTGATTTGTTCTGAGGAGAATTTGGCTTTGCCAATAGCTATTGCTTTGTGATGTGTTTCATCAACTATTGCAACAATATCATTTTTATCAAATTTATCAACTTGTGTTATTCCTGGTCTCATCACATCTGCTCCATCAGCAATAAATTTTACTGCAGGCATATCTATTGTTACTTGTGGAAGAATTTGATTTTTTAATTCAAGCTTTAATGTTGGGGCTAGCTGCTCTTTATAATAAAAAAACTGAGGTTCATTATCTAACAATAATATCCTGTCAGAGATCACAACATTGTCTTTTTTGTGATAAGATACTCCAAATTTCTCAATTTTAGGGTTTAGCTCCTTAATTTCTTTTCCTGATAACCTTTTTCTCATATGATTTCAACTAGTATTTTTTGATTAGGATTCTGAAGTTTATTAATGATATGTAAAAAGTCTGTTGCAACTTTGTCAGCTTTTATTCCTAAAGTTCTGTCTGACAAAAAGTTTGATCTTCTTATCACAATTTCATGTTCTGAACAAAAATCCTTGTTAATATTTGCATTACATATTACTGTTTGATCTTCAACTTTTACAATTATCTTGATTTTATTTTTTTTGAGCAGAGGTTTGATCTTTTCCAGCGCAAAATCAGCTTTAACTCCTATAATACAGTCTCCTTTAACAGTAAGATGCAGATCTTTTGTAAACTCAAGTGTATTTTTATGTGTAGATCTTATGTTTGGGTGTCCATATGCTGTAAACTTCATAAAATACCTAAAATCAAAAAGTTTTATATATGTTTTTACTATATTTACTGGCAGGGGGATGGTTATGAGCTCTGAGACTCAAGAGCAAGTAGAAGATATTTTTAGTATATTAGAAGAATATTATTTAGATTTACCTGATTTGAAATCATACCCTGAATTGGCTGAGAACATAGTCCCTTACAAAAATAGAACAGAATTTTTAGCTTATTTGTTTAAAATACACCCAAATCTACAAGGACTTATTACTTCCTTAGCAACTACTTATACACCATTTATTTTTGGAACTGATCCTGACTTAGAAACAATGATTAATACATTTTTATGGTCTTATTATGGCCAAAGTCTGGGTTTCTCTTTATTAAAAGACTATGGATGGGACAAAATGCAAAGAATTGAACCTGAGGGAGAAGGTATTTTTCAAAAAGCAAAACTTGCTTTAATAAATAATCCAAAACTTGTTGGAATAGCATCTCATCTCTCCTGGTTTGCTTTTCTTAATGATATTGATCCAACACTTAAATTTGACCCAACATTGTTGTTTGCTTTTACATTCCCAGCTTATGCTGCTGGAACTTTATCAGCTCATTTTGCAAGGAACAATGAACTTCTTAAAAGAGGTTTTAAGCAATATAGAGAACAAAATGAACACGAACCAAATTTATTTAAAGGTTTATACAATTGGGTTTTTGAACATCCTGAGGTTGTAGCAGGAGTTAGTGGAGTAGGTAGTTTTGCATATCTTTGGAATAATTATGCAAGTACCTGGGGCATAGCAGATGCTAATTTGGGCTTGCTTGCTTTTAGAACATGCTTACAGTCTTTAGCTATATCTACTTTATCCTATCTAGGAACAAGTGCATTATCCTGGTTTCTGCACACAGACAGTTTATTTTTGGTCAAACATAATCTTTTGTCCAAAGTAAATAGTTTATTTAATAATCACTCAAGGGCAATTGAACATATGAATCAGATTATGCAAGTTCCAACAACAATAGAAAATGAAATTGCAAATCACACAAAATTAGGAAAACTGTATCTTAAAGCCGACAAGACTGGAGATGCTTTAATGGAATTTGCACAAGCTGCAAAAATGCCTGCAAAAAGGAGAGATTATACAAATCCTTTTGATTTAGTTTTCTCAAGCCTAAAAAAGATTAATCCAATTAGAGCATTTACTTGGTTTAAGAATAATATTATTTACGGTATGCTTGGTTTAAATAATTTTAAGTCTTTTGTACATTCTGCAAAAAACAGAGAGTATTCTCTTGCAGATCTTAATCTTAAGATTCTGCTTTCTAATAATCCTGAAAATGTTGAGTACCACTTATTATATGCTAATTTTTGTCAGGGAATAGGATTAAATAACAGAGCTGATTTTGAGTTTGAGACAATTACTAGTATGGTACTAGATGATCAAGAAGCATTTGAAATTATTGGTGAAAGCAGAAATGAAGTAATGACTTATGCTGCTTCTGAATTTTTACAAAAAAGCCTGATTTTTAAAAGAGGAACTAATGCACAACAATTACAAGAAGAGTTTAATGCAACAACTTATTTTAGAGAGAGGCTTGGAAATAGAATTGCAAATCCTCTTTCCTTTGTTGAGCATGATGATTTATTCTATTTTTTATCTGAGCATTCTGGAAATGAGACTTTGTATTCTTTAGCTATGAAAGGAGAGTTAACACAAGATTTAACAAAACAAGCACTGGAAACTTTAGCTCTTATCCAACTAGATGCTCAGAATATTACAGATGAAATTAATATTAGTGATCCGATTTATGAGATTTATTATACTAGAAGAAATGAATCAAAAATAAGCAATTTGGGACCAAGTGGCTCAGAATATTTTACAAATAGAATTGATGATGTGTTTTTTGGTCAACTAGAAGATTATTATGGTTTTGATGATCTTAGTTTAAAAAACAAATTTTTATCTGTATATGAATATATTAATCATAGCCTTGTCAGTGCTGAAAGAGCATTATATAAAGATTCTAATCTTAGAAACTGGGTTGTTAACAAAAGCAAAGAATTAGGTGCTATTGATTTTGAAGGTTTAAGATTAATGCCAACCCAGTTAGAGCTGGTAAATATTTTAGAGTTTGTTAATTGTTTTAATGATGACCAAGTTAAAGAATTTTTAAATGATTATGTTGGTTTTGTTGAAACTGAATCTGGAAAGCAATTTGATTTTGAAAACTTTTACTTGCTGTACAGACAGGCAGCAGTGCAAAGACATCTTGAATTAATAGGATACAGAGCCAGAGACTTTTCCAAGTCAAAAGATATGCAAAACCAAAGTGAGCAGGCTTATCATTTTGAGCGAGCAAGGGATCATGTTAATTTTCTAATCAATGAATCAAAAGAAAATAAAAACCTAGAACAAATATTACTTGACCTAGAATCAATTGAACAAAAAATTATTGAAAATACTAAACCAACACAAAGAATGAAGCCTGAAATTTCTACTGCAAAAGAATCAAATCTTTCTTCTTTGTTGACAACAGGAGTTAGCATAGCAGTAATTGGAGGTGTTGTTCTGGCCACAATTCTGGGTTACAATAACTTAACAAAGGAAAATGTTGTCCAGACAAGCAACCAGGTTTTTTTAGAAGAAGAACGAGAGGATAATTTTGCATTTGTTGGCAAGCAAGACCAAGAACTAAAGCTGTTTATTGTTGAGGGCTCAGAGGTGAATTATTCCTTAGATATATTTGATATAGATTTTTCCTGGTCTCCAGATAGAAAAAAAATTGTGTTTGAAAAAAGTCCAGATTCCTGGCAAGTTCTTGATTTGGAAACTGGAACAATAGAAGAAATATGTGATTATGAGAATTTTTCAAGACCTATTTGGAGTCCTGATGGGAAAAAAATTGCCTTTCATAAGGATCCAGGAAAGAACAGAGGTTTAGTATTGATTTATAGTTTAAAAATCAATGATTTTTTGCCACCTCCTGGAGGAATGGACTTTAGTAATTATTATCCAGTATGGGCTTTGGATAGTAAAAAAATTGCTTTTGCTGCCCCATATAAAGATACTGATGGAGAAATAGATAGGTCTTTAGGAACAATGGTAGGTACGTTTGATATGGATGGGTCAGATTTTGCAATAGGACCAAAAATATCTTCTGACCTTTTGTTTAGTTTATCTCCTAATGGAAAAAAGATTGCATTTGTTTCTGATAAAGATGGTGATACTGATCTTTATTTGGCTGATAGTGATTTTGATGATATTCAACCTATTTTAAATTCAGAGATTGATGAAGAATATGAACTATTGTGGATTTCTGACAATCAGATTTTACTTAGGTCTGATATGGATTTGAATAACCCAGAGAAAGATTTTGAAATTTACCTGGTTGATACTGATAATTTAGGTATTGAAAATTTAACTCAAAATTATCTTGATGAGATGTACTTGGGAGGTGTTTCTTTGGACCAAGGTAAAATTTTGTTTGCAAATACTGATGTTATGATTTATGATTTAGAATCACAAACCTTAACAAATCTAACAAATAGTCCAGAGATTATAGAAAAGAATCCAGTGTGGACTCCAAATGGAGATATTGTTTATGTTCTAGATGATCAGCTTGTTAAAATTGATTCTCAAGGCAATAATTTAGAAGTTATTGCTAGTCAGATAAGTCCATTGGATGGTACATTGAAATAATTTATTCTTTAAAAACTACATATCTAGCTTATGTACCAATACACCACAACCTATAATCAAAATTCCACCGATTATCTGGAATATGTTTATTGTTTCTTTTAGAAAAACTAGTCCAAATATTGTAACTAAAAATGGGGTTATCATTGACGTCATTGTTAGATAAGATGCGCTTGCAACAGATAATGTTTTTACAAGATAAATTACTAGAATTACAGATAAAAACCCTACTGCAATGACATGAACTGGCGCAATTATCTCAAATATGTTTTTTCCAATTACTAATGATGCAATTGCAACTGTCAAAAATGCAAAGGTGATTCTTGCCCAGGTAATCAGTACTGGATCAATTTCCTTTGTTAGTTTTTTCTGGATAATGTTGGCACTGCTAAAACCAAGCGCTGCAACCATAGTTAACAAGTCACCTGGTTTAGGTATTAATAATTTACCAGCAGTTGTAACCAGATAAGCACCAATTGTAAATACTATTAATAACAGAATTTTTTGTTTTGTAAGTTTTTCTTTTAGAAAAATATATGCCTGAATAATTGTGAAAATCATTGCGCTTTTAATTACAAATCCATAGTTTATGGAAGATGTTAATTTTAGGCCGTAAATTCCTGTTATGTATGCAATACCAACACACAATCCTATTGCTATCATCTTTAAGATTAGATTTTTATCAATTTTTGCAAATTCTTGTTTTTTTGTAAAGAAAACTAAAAGAGAAAGAATTATTGCTGTTATGAAATTGGTTTGTGCTGTATATTGAAAAGGTTTTGTTCCTAAGTTCAAGCCATGCTTGTTTATTGTAATAACAAATGCCCAGCTGATTGAAAAAATTGCAACATATAATAATTTTTTATTGAGTTTCATTAATATTGTACAAAAGATTATTGTTAATAAATTTATTGGTAAAATTAGAGAACTTTGGCAAAGTCAACTACTCTGTGTTAGCTCCATTAATGCCTGAGTTAAGTGAAGGAGACAACGATGATCGTAAGAGTCAGTGGGAACAGTTTGCCGTCTATTAATATGACTTAATACAATATCAAGGAGAGTTTAGCAAACTGGCGACTGAACCGGTATTATGGGGCTTTCCACAATTAAGTTGACTTTGCCGAGAACTTTTAACTGCTTAGCAGTGTGCTGACTTGATTAGTGACCAAGTTGATAGTTTTAGAATTTCTTAACCAGATAAACTTCTTTTGTCTTACCACTTGGTTTTCTGCTCACAAAACCTTTTTCTTCTAATGATTTGAGAATTAAAGAGACTGCAGTTTTAGATAGATTTGTTTTGTAGCGGAGAGTAGATTGCTTTATGCCTTCCTGATCTTTTACTGCTTTAAGGATCTTTTGTTCGTCCTCTTCAAACCCTGCCAAGAATGCTTGGAACTCATCTTTCTTCCTTTCCTCTTTTTTTGCTTTAGAAAGTGCTTTTGATACTTGTTTTTGGTGTTTTTCTAAGAATTCCTGAGTTTTATCAATAAATCTCAGATATAATCCAAAAAATAGCATTGCAACAGAGACAGCACCTCCAATCAAATATGTTGTTATGTTTCTATCTTTGTGCAGACATGTACCATCTGATAAATAACAAGAGCCTGTTTCATCAACAATATTTGCAATATAATTGTCTTCTCTTACCTTAACACTATATATCACTGCTGCAAAAACTATGCCGAGGATGATAATTATTGTACTTATCTGCTTTTGTTTCATAATTTGAAATTACCTTACACCTATATAAAATTTGTCTTTAAACGTTCTTGGACAATTATTTATTTGTTTTAAACGGTTAGAAGGGTAAATTTGCTTAGCTAAGGAATAAATAAATGCTTAGATTTCCTCTTAGAATGGCAATCACAATTAAGGATACAAATTTTGGCAGTGTATCAGAGTGACTAATATGGTTCAAAATCCTACTCTGTTTTTCCTGCAGAAAAACTACGTCTGGCCCCGCCATGAATAACAAAAAAGTCATTTCATGTCATCCACGGCACAGACGAATTTTGACCACTATCAGTCCATTTGTAGCACTGGCCAAATTTTGGAGGTAGAAAATATGGCTATTGAAAAGAAAGGATTTATTGCAGAAGGTACAACTTGTGATAATTGTGCTAAAATTATTAAAAAGCAGGCTTTAAAGGTTAAAGGTGTTAAAAAAGTAACATTTGATTTTTCAACAGAGGTTGGATATGTTAGTTTTGACACTGCAAAAACAAATATTGATGATATTTTAAGCAAGATTGAGGAGAAAAATTATGAATGTTTTATTTTAGATGAGTCAGAGGAAAAATCTAAAAAGGGGTTTGGCTGGATTTTTGCAATTATTGGTGTGATTATTGCGGGCTATTTTTTATTAGGTTTTGTTGACTCTATTCAGCTTCCAGAGATAAGCCAGGGTATGGGTTATGGATTATTATTTATTGTTGGACTGCTTACTGGTTTTCATTGTGTTGGTATGTGCGGTGGGTTTGTTGTTGGATATACTGCAAAAGATGCAAAAGAAGGAAAAACATCTCATAAATCACATTTGATGTATGGGCTTGGTAAAACAATCTCATATACTATAATTGGAGCTGTATTTGGTTTAATTGGAGCAGTTGTTGCTTTTACCCCTTTAATGCGAGGATTAATAGGTTTGTTTGCTGGACTATTCTTGGTCTTATATGGATTAAAAATGCTAAATATTTTTCCTGTTTTAAGAAAAATACAGTTTAAGACACCAGAATTTTTAGCAAAATTTGCTATTAAAAAGAAGTCTAAAAGTTCAAATCCTTTAGTTATTGGTTTACTAAATGGACTAATGCTTGCATGCGGACCTTTGCAGGCAATTTATATTATGGCTGCTGGAACAGGAAGCTTTATTGAAGGTGCAAAGTTATTACTTGTGTTCGGGCTTGGAACACTTCCAGTTATGCTTGGGTTTGGTTATCTTACAAGTTATATCTCAAATAAGATGACCCACAAGATATTGAAAGCATCTGGAGCGATTGTAATCATTCTAGGTTTGGTTATGATTAATAATGGATTGGTTTTGACTGGAACTGGTTTTGATTTCACATCAATTGTGGGTTATGCAACTGCACTTGGTACTGAGAATTCTGTTGACCTTGATGGAGTTGTGTTAAACAATGGTTACCAAGAAATAAGAATGGAAGTTAATAGATATGGATGGGAACCAGACACTTTTGTTTTGAAAAAAGGAGTTCCTGTTAAATGGATTATTGATGGAAAAGAGATAAATGGATGCAATAATGCAATACAAGTACCAAAATATGGTCTTGAGTTTGATATAAAGCAGGGAGAACAAGTTATTGAATTTACACCTGACAAGGAGGGCAATATTAGGTGGAGCTGCTGGATGGGTATGATTCCTGGCACATTTATTGTTAAAGAAGATATTGATCTTAATGATAAACAGGCAGTCCAAGAAGAGATAGATAATGCTCCTGCACAAAAAAGAGGAAGCTGTGGAGGAAGTTGTGGCTCATCAACTTGTGGTGCAGCAACAGGTGGAACATGCGGATGTGGAGGTTAAAAATGAGACAAAAAATTATTTTTATGATGTTTTTAATGAGTTTAATAATTGCAACAGGCTGCACAATTACAGGAAAAACTGTAAATAACGAAGAGTACATCAAAATTCCTCTGGACGAATTATCTGAAGAGGTTAAGTTTTATGAGTATGACGATGGTGGAGTGAATATCAAGTATTTTGCAGTACTAGGCTCAGATGGTGAGCCAAGAACTGCCTTTGATGCTTGTGATGTGTGTGGTGGATACAAGGGCTACCAACAGGTAGGAGAAGACATCAAATGTAGGAATTGTGGTAGAGTTTTCAAGATTGATGGGCTGGGTACAAAAAATAAGGGATATGGGTGCTGGCCAAGCTACCTTCCACATGAAGTTAAAGGAAATAATGTGATAATTGAAATTAAAGATATTCAAGAAGGAAGGAGGAGGTTTATATGAAAAGTAAAAAAAGAAAACATAAAGCCCATGGTGCAGACCATGAATCTGTAAGTATTACTCTTAGTAAAATAACACTTTGGAAAGCAGTATCTGGTGTTTTAGCAGTGTTGCTTTTAGTGTCTATATTTACTGGTGGGTTTAAAACTAAAAGTGAAGCTAATAATGGTGTTTTGCAGGCAGATGAGGCTCAGCAGGCAAAGCCGAGGGAAGATGCACAAGCACCAAGTGCACCAACACTTGACATGGCAAAGCTGCTAGATGATGATGCAGTAAAAGGAGATGAGAACGCACTTGTGACAATTGTTGAATGGAGTGACTTTGAGTGTCCGTTCTGTGCAAGATTTTATAGCCAGACATTACCACAAATACAGAAAGATTACATAGACACAGGAAAAGTGAAATTTATCTACAGAGATTTTCCACTAAACTTTCATGCAAATGCGCAAAAAGCTGCAGAAGCAGCAGAATGTGCTGGAGAACAGGGAAAATACTGGGAAATGCACGACAAACTATTTGAAGGTGGAGTTGAGAGTGGAGTTTCTTTATTTAAAACATATGCAACAGAGATTAATCTTAACACAAAAAAGTTTAACTCATGCTTAGACTCTGGAAAAATGGCTTCAGAAGTAGCGACAGATATGCAGGCAGGAAAACAAGTAGGAATCACAGGAACTCCTGGATTTATTATTAATGGAAAATTAGTATCTGGTGCACAGCCCTTTGGAGTGTTTAAGAATGAGATTGAGGAGGCGCTTGCAAGATGAACCCTAAACTTGTTTGCTTGTTTTTTGTTTTTTTATTGGTTGGTTGTTCAGGAAGATCAAAAATTGGGCCAGCTGATCTTGACGGATTTGCAAAATGTTTATCCGATAAAGGTGCAGTGATGTATGGAACAGAGTGGTGCAGTCATTGCCAGAATCAAAAAGCAGAATTTGGCAATTCATTCAAGTTTGTTGATTTTGTTGATTGTGACAAACAAAAAGATGTTTGTCTGAGAAATAATATAAAAGGTTATCCTACTTGGATTATAAATGAAAAAGCATATACTGGAGAACAGCCCTTAGCAAAATTAGCTACAATTACTGGATGTGATTTAGATGTTAAATAAAAGATTTAAATATCTTCGATTGATAATATTAGTAGTAGCAGTTTTTGTTTTGGGTTATAATTACTCATCTCTTAAGACTTTGGATAATCAACGCAAAGATTTGCTTGAAAAACGAGATGAGTTAATTTTAAAGATGGCCCATCAAGGAGATTATAGATGCTGCATTAATCCTCCTTGTACAATGTGTTTTATGGGTAGCTGGATTTGGGATGATGGAACCTGCAAATGTGATGATATGATTGCAGCTGGTGAGTTTGATAAAGTATGTCCTCAATGTCAGAGAGGTGTTAAGGAAGGGCAATGCGCATCAACAGAGCAGGCGTTTTGTGATACTGAAAATTTTAAAGAAGTGAAAGAATGAAAAAAACTACTCTTGATATAAAAGGTATGCATTGTGCTAGTTGTTCTACTTTAATTAACAAAGCTTTAGACAAGCTTTCTGGAGTAAAAAAAGCAAATGTTAATCTTACAACAAATAAAGCCACTATTGAGTATGATGAAAAAATTACTAATGTAAAATTGCTAATTAAAGCTGTAAAGAGCAAAGGTTATGAAGCAAAGGTGTCTCAAGGAAAAGATTTCAGGGATGAATTAGAAAAACAGAGAAAAAAGATTGACAAGATAAAAAAACAGTTTTATTTTAGTTTTGTTTTCGCATTTCCTGTTTTTGTTCTTGGTATGTTTTTCATGAAAGATCCTGTTCCTTATCAAGATATTATCATGTTGCTGCTTGCAACACCTGTACAGTTTATTGTTGGCTGGCCAATGTATAAAAGTGCATTTATGGCTTTAAAAGCAAAGAGTGCAAATATGGACACATTAGTTGTAATGGGTACTTCTGCTGCTTATTTTTACAGTGTTTTTGTTGTTTTAAGTGGACAAGGACATGTTTATTTTGAAGCTAGCGCTGTTTTGATTACAATAGTAATATTTGGAAATTTACTAGAAGCAAGAGCCAAAGGCAAGACAAGCCAAGCAATTAAAAAACTGATTGGATTAAGACCAAAAAAAGCAATTGTAATTAGAAATAATAAAGAAGTTAAGATAGATATTGATCAGGTAATTGTTGGAGATATAGTTGTAGTCAAACCTGGTGGAAAAGTCCCTGTTGATGGTCAGATTATTGAAGGAAGTACGTCTATTGATGAAAGCATGGTTACTGGTGAGAGTATTCCTGTTTTGAAAAAGGAAAAAGATAAAGTTATTAGCGGAACAATAAATAAACATGGTAGTTTTAAGTTCAAGGCAACAAAAGTTGGTGCAGATACAACTCTTTCACAGATCATTAAATTAATTGAGGATGCGCAGGGAAGCAAAGCACCAATTCAAAGGTTTGCAGATTCTGTTGCAGCTTATTTTGTCCCTACAGTTTTAGTTATTGCATTATTTACCTTTGTTGTGTGGTTTTTTGTGGTTGGTTCTGAGTTTAGATTTGCATTGGTTGCAAGTGTTGCGGTTTTAGTTATTGCATGTCCTTGTGCTTTAGGACTGGCTACTCCTACTGCTATTATGGTTGGCACAGGAAAAGGTGCAAAAAAAGGGATTTTGATAAAAGGTGGAGAAGCTTTAGAGATAGCTCATACGGTGAATGCTGTTGTTCTTGACAAAACAGGCACAATTACTAAAGGAGAACCAGAAGTGACAGATGTTGTTTCTGTGAGTAAAACAAGTGAGATGGATTTGATTGAAATTGCAGTAAGCATTGAAAAATCAAGTGAACATCCATTAGCAGAATCTATTGTCAAGTATGCAAAGGAGAATAAAGTTAAGATAAAAAAGGTTACTGGTTTTAAGGCAATTCCTGGACATGGAATAACTGCTAAAGTTGGCAGAAAAAGATACTATTTTGGAAATCAAAAACTAATGTCTGAAAATAAAATTGAACTTAAAAAGAGTATTGAATTGATTAATAAGCTTGAAGATCAGGGAAAGACTGTGATGATGCTTGGAAACAACAAAAAATTAATTGGAATTGTTGCTGTTGCAGATAAGATTAAGGACAGTTCAGCAAGTGCAGTTAGAGCTTTGCAAAGAATGAAGATCTTTGTCTATATGATTACAGGAGACAACAAGAGAACTGCAGAGGCGATTGCTAAGCAAGCTGGCATTAACCATGTTTTTGCACAAGTTCTACCAGAAGACAAAGTAAATCATGTAAAGAAATTACAGAAAAAAGGGTTTAAAGTTGCGATGGTTGGGGATGGAATTAATGATGCTCCTGCTCTTGCTCAGGCAGATGTTGGGATTGCTATGGGTTCTGGAACTGATGTTGCAATGGAAACTGGAGACATTGTTTTAATGCGAGATGATCCTATGGATGTTGTTAGGGCAATCAGATTAAGTAAAATTACCATGAATAAGATCCGGCAAAATATGTTTTGGGCTTTGTTTTACAACACTCTTGGGATTCCTATTGCAGCAGGTCTGCTTTATCCTATTACTGGCTGGCTATTAAGCCCAATGATTGCTGGCGCTGCAATGGCAATGAGCTCTGTAAGTGTTGTTAGTAATTCTTTACTTTTAAAGTCCAAGAAAATCTAGGCTTAAACTTAATATTTATATAGAATCCATTTTTATAAGTCTTTATGACAGATACTGTAGAAAAGTGCAGTGGTTGTGTAAGTTGTGCTGTTAGAGGTGGACACACTCCTTGGTACAAAGAAAGATTGTATGTTGTTGGGATTATTACAATATTATTAATTATTGCAAGTTATTTAATTCCTGGCTTATCGAATCTAAATACAGCTTTTGTTGATTATCTCAAGAAACTCTGGTGGGCTGTTTTAATTGGTTTATTGATTGGTGGGATTATTGATCATTTTGTTCCAAGAGAATGGATATCTAAATTTTTGTCAACTCATAAAAAAAGAGGTTTGCTTTATGCTGTAGGCTTTGGTTTTTTAATGAGTGCATGCTCGCATGGCATTTTAGCTATTGCTATGCAACTGTATAAAAAAGGTGCATCTATTCCTGCTGTTGTTGCATTGCTGTTAGCTTCTCCTTGGGCAAACCTGCCAATAACTATTTTGTTTTTTAGTTTTTTTGGGTATAAAGCCTATATTTTGATTATTTCTGCAATTATTATTGCAATTAATACAGGGTTAGTTTTTAGATTGCTTGACAAAAAAGGTATGATTGAAAAGAACCCTCACACAATAAATATCAAAAAAAGCTTTTCAATTAAGGATGATTTTAGGAAAAAGTATAAAGATTACAGGTTCTCAAAAAAAGATTTGTATGGAATATTAAAAGGTTCTTGGGCTCTTGCTAAGATGATGGCTTGGTGGATTCTTGTTGGCATGATTATTGCAAGCATTGCTCGCGTATATGTTCCACAACATTATTTTATGAAATATATGGGCCCTAGCTTACTTGGTTTATTTATTACCTTAGTTTTTGCAACAATTATTGAAGTTTGTTCTGAAGGAAGTGCTGTTTTAGCTTTTGAGTTGTTTAATCAAACAGGTGCTTTTGGAAATAGTTTTACTTTTTTACTAGCTGGAGTTGCAACAGATTATACTGAGATAGGACTTATATGGAGCACTATTGGGAAAAAAACTGCTATATGGGTTCCAGTTATTACTGTACCTCAGATTCTAGCCTTATCATATCTGTTCAATGCGTTCTTATAGCTTTTTGCGAAATATTAATAAAACTAATCAATCTATTTAGTGGTATGGAAAGAATTTTTATCATAATTTTTGCAATTTTTATAATTGGTATATTTATCGGTGCACTTTCTTATTCAACAATCAAAAAACCAAACATCACTGGTGCGGCAGCTGGCGGTTTTTGGGGTCCAACTTATTGTTGGTCAGATAAAGATTGTATTGACAAAGAGATTTGCTGTTATTTTAATGAAAAGGCCACATGTAAGAACAAATGTGAAGAGGGTCAGATTTTAGACTCTAATTGGCTTGACCAAAACAAAAAAACCTCCAATGTTACTAATCAAAAAAATTTAACTACTATCTCTTATGAAGGTAAAAAACTCAAGATTGATGATAGTTCTAGAACTTTTGAAGTCGACGTAATTGAATAAAATAACTAAAAAGTGGTGCAGAGGCTCACGGTCACTGTGTTCAGTGAGTTGTAAAGCTTCGCTTTCCAACCAATCCCCACAATAAAGCCTTAAGCTATGCTTAATGTCAGGAACGTTAGTGACATGATGTGGGGTATTGTCGCCTCTGCTTTGACTACCACTTTTTCGGAACTTGAAAATGTGAAACATTTTCTTTTCAGGAAATCAAAGATTTCCTTGAATTGAAAATTTCACACTGAAGCTTTCAGCTACGCTGAAAGTTAGGAACCTAAGTGATATTATGTGAGGTCTTAGAAATTGAAGATTTCTGAGATGATCAGAAAAACAACATTTTTCAGACATATTAAACCTGTAAAATTTTCAAATAACGAAAAGTAGATCTCGCTTCATTAATCTAGATTGTATCACTGCCTGAATCTTAATAGAAAAGTTTTTAAGTAAATAGTTTAAATAAAAGAGTATGCAAAGAAAAGAGGCTGTTTTTGTATCATTGTTTATTATTACTTTGTCTATTACTTTATACTTTTTGGGCAGTTCTGTTACAGGAAGAGTTGTTCAAACTATGCACTGTGATGGGGATTGTCAGGAGTTTTGCAAATTTAATACAGATTGTGCTCCAGACCAGGTTTGCTGTGATAAAAAAGGTTTTGGGGTTTGTGCTCATAAAAAAGATTGCAGTAAAGAGTATGAATACTATGTTAATGTTCCTGATGTTGGAGATTTTAAAACACCTAATATTGAAAAACCTGCTCGCAGCCCAAATATTCCTTTGTTAATTGCCCTTTGTCTTACAATTATTGCAATAGGTATTATTTATCATAAAGCAAAACAAAACCATAAGGCAAAACCTAAGAAAAGAAAAAAGTCTAAAAAATAAGTTAATATTTCTCAATAAGGCGAAGTCAAGTTAATGTTAGCCCCACATTGCAGGTTCAGTCGCCAGTTTGCTAAAACCCATTCATATTGCATTAAGTTTTATTTACAGAAGGCAAACTGTTCCCCCACTGACTCTTACGATCATCGTTGTCTCCTTCACTTAAATCAGGCATTTATGGAGCTAACACAGATCAGTGACTTTGCCTCTCAATAATTAAATTTAAAAGTAAACACTTACTTGCAATATTAATGAAATACACAAAACATAAGATAATCATTTTTCTTATTTTAGTCACAGAAGTGCTAGGATTTTCCTTAGTTTTACCATATCTTCCTTTTTTTGCCCAGGAATTGGGTGCAAGTCCGTTTTTTGTTGGGATAATTCTTGCTGTATTTTCAATATGTCAGTTTGTTTCTGCTCCTTTTATGGGCAGGCTAAGTGATTATTTTGGAAGAAGACCTATGCTAATTATTTCACAGTTTTCAACTTTTGTTAGTTTTATTGTACTAGCATTTTCAGGAACTTATTGGATGATTTTATTATCAAGGGTCATTGATGGATTAGTTGGAAGTAATTTTACTATTGCTCAGGCTTATTTAAGTGATATTTCTTCAGAAAAAAACAGAAGTAAGATCTTTGGAATAAGCGGAGTTGCATTTGGGGTGGGGTTCTTGTTTGGACCTGCAATTGGAGGCTGGTTGTCTGGATTTGGTTATATGTATCCAGCTTTAGCTGCAGCTGCAATATCTTTAGTAACCATTATTTTAACATATTTGTTGCTTCCTGAAACAGTTAAATCCAGAAAAGATCTTGAATTTGATTTTAAGATATTTCATTTTCAGGATTATATTAAGTATTTTAAAAAACCTGGTATAACTCAGGTATTAATGCAAGCTTTCACATATTTTATGGCTCATGTTATTTGGGTTAGCAGTTCTGCAATGTATGCTGAAAGACAGCTAGGATTTACTGCAGTTGATATGGGCTGGTTACTGGCCTATGTGGGAGGAATAAGTATTGTATTAAGAGGAATTTTCCTTGGAATTTTAATTGATAAAATTGGAGAAAGGATGTTGCATTATGCATCAGTAACTTTGATGCTGGTTGGTTTATTATCTACACCATTTATTTCAAGCACAATTATGTATTATGGTTTTATTACTCTGTTTGCAGTTGGCACTGGACTTTCAAGACCTTTATTTAATGGAAAGATTTCAAGATTAGTATCAAAAAAAGAACAAGGAACAATAATGGGGGTAGCAAGTTCTCTTGCTAGTATTTCCCAAATTATTGGACCTTTAATTGGAGGATTGCTTATTAATTATTCTTTTCCAGGCAGCGTGGGAATAGCTGCATCTGTATTTGTTTCAACAGGATTAATCCTGATGATAAGAGAGACATCAATAGACCTTGATGTCTGACTCTTGCTCAAGCTTAACTGATTTTACTGAACTTAAATCTTCTAGTTGATTTATTCTCAGCAATGTTGGTGATTTAGTATACAGCAGTTCCTCAATATACAGACTTCTTTCAACACTTGGACGATAGTGTCTGCCTGAACCTTGTGAATGGTCAATTAGACCTCTAAGTTCAATATTGTCTTTGGTTATGTCAAAAACAAAAGCCCCATTGTAACCTTCACTGTCTTTGTAATTATAACTATATGCAGGGATTACCAAAAGCTCTTTTTCTTTTGAAAACAAGAATGCTTTGTGCTCATACAATGCAGTGGATCTTGCATATCTTTCTTCTGTTACAAATTTGGCTATTTCCTCTGGGTTTTCAACATCACTAACATCAAATAAAGATATTTTCAATCCAGTTGTTCTGCCTGTTTCTGTTGCCTCCTGACCAATCCCAATTATTGTGTCCTCATCATAAGGGTGAAGATATCTTGAAAATCCAGGTATTTTTAGTTTACCCAATTGCTCAATATCTCTTGGATTACTCAAGTCTATAACAAAGAATGGATCAACTTGCTTAAATGTTACCATGTAGAGTCTGTCATGCATAAATCTGGTTGAGTAAATTCTTTCTCCAGGTGCAAGCCCTTCTAGTTCACCGATTATATCAAGATTCTGATTTAATGCATATACATTGTTTGTTGACTGTGTTCTTTGTTTGTCAAATCTTGACCATCTTGAGTTTATGGTAGTTGCTATTCTAAACACATTATCATTTTCATCCATTGAGAATTGGTTGATAATTTGTCCAGGTACTTTTCCGTTTGAACCTACCTTGACTTGGCCATTATCAGCTTCTATTTTGTTAATAACCGTGAACTCTAAGTGCTTATATTTTTCAAGCTTGTTTTTTAGCATTAATTCTGCCTTATCTTGCAGTTCGTCTTGTTCCTCCTGATCAAGGTAATAAACATAGGATTCATATATCTGCATGATTTTTTGCTGTTTTTCTCTTTGACTTAATACTTGGTTATCTGTTGCTTTTATTTTTTCCACTACTTGTTTGTCAGCATCTGTAAGCTTGTCTTGCATTAAATCCATTACTATTTCTTGTTGAATCTCGTATTCATTAATTCTTTCTGTGTATGTTATGAAGATATTATTCTCTGACATGTACATGTTTTGACCATACTCAACAGCTACTGCTGCAGAATCTACTGCCTCATTATCATCAATATCAACAGAATAAACTGTTACTAATTGTGGATTATTGTATGGGATGTTATAATAATGAATATCACTCACTGGCATGCCAATTTTTCTTTCACCTTCTATCATTAGAGGTGTTGGAAACGCATCTCTATAATATGGTCTGGTTCTTACTATTAGATACATATCATCCTGAATCATTCTTGAATTAAAATAAGATCCTTCAAATTTGAATTCCTTTACTAGTTCTGGGTCTGATTTGTCAGTTGTATCATATATGTTAAGATAAGTCATGCCGTACTTTGGCCGAAAATCTATTTTTTTAAAATATTCTATATTATTAAATTGTCCAAAAACAGCTAACTTATTTCCTTTAATAAACATGCCAGTTGGCTTATTGTCTAGTTTTTCTGAAAATACTACTTCTGCTTCTTGTCCTGGATATGCTTTTACAATAAACAAGGTATTGTCTGAAATTGTGTATATATATTCTCCGTCGGTTTTTATTACATCTCCTTCATCTACATTTTCAACCTGCACATTTGTTTCTGAGTAATCTGATCCACCTGCGCTTGGAGCAGACTCTATTTTTGCAGCAGATTCTACCATCATCCCAGCACTATCTTGTGCAACCCCCAATGTTCTAGCACCATAATATGAGGAACTTTGGCCTCCGCTATTACTGATAAAATCCTGATAATCTTGAACAGAATCAAATTGTTTAGTTTTTACTGGACTGTCTGGATCAAAAGATAATTGATTATATGTTCCTGGATTTGTATAAACTGGTTTTTGCACTAGCCCATTTATTATTACAGCTGCTGCAAATAATAAACAAACTATGTTAATTATAATAAAAGTTTTTTCTGATTTTCTCATTTATATCACCTATTTTTTTGGTAAACTTTTGCTTTTAATATAAGTTGTTAAGACTTTAATCTAATTTGAAGTTATATGTATTTAAATATTTTTACTCTCTAAAACATCAATCTGTGACTAGATTAAGGTTTAAATTCCTGTCCTGCTGTTTTAAGAAGAGAGTTTGCATCTGTTTTTGTTGTTAATGTTCCTTGTTTTCCACAATATGGACAGGAGGTAATTTTTTGAGATTTTTTTCTTAGAAACTTAAAATTACATTTAACACAGTAATATCTAATGTTCTCTGGTTTCTTTTCTTGTTTTTGTTTTTTTGATGGCTGTGATTTTCTGTCTAAACAGCTCATGCAAACAATGTTTTTCGGATTAGTTGGATCATATCTCATCTGGCTAGTCAGGTATTTATTTCCGCATTTGAAACATTTGACTTTTACTTCTTTATTTTTCATTAATTATCACCTGTTTTTGATTATTTGGGTAAAGTATTTATTTGTTTTTATTGAGAATATTGAAATCATAAAATAGTTTCATAATATATTTTTTGAAGTAAAGAAAATCTGCTGTTCAGAGCTGATCCCCCACCTAAAGGAGGGGGCTTTTACGCTCTTCACTTTGATAAGCAGATTTTCAGACTCATAATGCTGCGGGCTAAAGCCCGGGGCTTTAGACCCAACGCATTCTGAGTAAAATGGGTATTTCAAAGTTCTCTAAAGAAACTACTCGTTTCATACTTGCTAAAGCAAGAGTTAAAACCTGACTTTTAACTGATTGTCTCCTTCACTTAAATCATGCATTATGCTAACACATAGTAGTTGAAATTGGCCTTTATAGTAAAATTTATATAAGTTTTAAAAGATAGGTTATGTATGAAACCAGGAGATCATGTTCAGGTTAAAACTAAAAAAGAGACAATAAAAGGAATTCTCATGCCTCAACAGGGTAGTTTTGTTGTGATTAAACTCAAAAACGGGTATAATATGGGCATTGATAAGAAAAAAGTAGTTAAAATAAAAAAGATTAAGTCTGGGAAAGGTATTGGAAAGATTAAAACAAAAAAAGTAAAACAAAAAAAAGACCTTCCTAAAGTGACTTTTATTGCAACAGGGGGCACTATTGGAACACATGTGGATTATAAAACAGGAGGGGTTTTTATGTGCAGGACTCCTGAAGAGATTTTAGCAACCACTCCAAAGCTTGCAAATATAATTAATATCAAAACTTTATCTCCTTTTACAACAGCCAGTGAAGATATGTCTATTGATAATTACAAAAAACTGGCAAAATTAATTGCAGATGAATTAAACTCTGGTGCACAAGGAGTTATTTTAACTCACGGAACTGACACATTACATTATACTAGTGCTGTGTTATCTTTTATGCTTGAAGATTTAAATAAACCTGTAGCAGTGGTTGGTGCTCAGCGCTCTCCTGACAGAGGTAGTTTTGATGGCAAGATGAATTTGATTTGTGCAGCACATTTTTGCAAATCTGATTTTGCAGGAGTTGCTATTGTGATGCATGGCTCTTCTTCAGATGAGTTTTGTTATGCTATCAGGGGAACAAAGTGCAGGAAGATGCACACTTCAAGAAGAGATGCTTTCAGACCAATTAATGAATTGCCTTTAGCAAAAATTTGGACTGATGGTAAAATCAAGATAATTAATGAAAATTTTGATAAAAGATCTGATAAAAAAGTGGTTGCAAAAACCAAGTTTGAAAAAAAGGTTGCTATTGTCAAAGTCTTTCCTGGTTCTGATCCCAGTATTATTGATTGGTATATTAAAAATGGATATAAAGGGTTAGTTATTGAAGGTACAGCATTAGGACATGTGCCTACAGGAGAATCTGGTACAAAAGCTGGTAAATTTAACAAAAAAATGTCATGGATACCTTATATTAAAAAAGCAATTGATAAGGGTTTGGTTGTGGTTATGGCTTCCACCACACTTTATGGAAGAATTCATCCTTTTGTTTATAGAAATTTAAGACTTGCTCATGATACTGGTATGATTTATGGTGAAAAACTGCCGAGTGATATGCTGCCTGAGGTTGCTTATGTAAAATTAGGCTGGGTTTTGGGGCAGACAAAGGATTGTGAAAAAGCAAAAGAGATGATGATTAAAAATCTAAGGGGAGAGATTACTAAAAGAAGTGATGCTAAGTCATTCTTATTTTAAAATGGACTATAAAAAATTAGGATTTAAGTGTGGGATCGAAATTCATCAGCAGCTTGACACTCATAAATTATTTTGTGAATGTCCAAGCAATATTGTTGATGGAAAGCCTGACAAGACTGTTAAGAGATATTTGTGGGCTGCTGCAGGAGAAACAGGAGATGTGGATATTGCTGCAAAGCATGAAATGAGTAAGAAAAAATATTTTGAATATCAATATTTTAAGGAATCTTCTTGTTTAGTTGAGCTTGATGAAGAACCACCACATCCAATAAATACACAAGCATTGAAGGTTGCTCTTATTGTTGCAAAATTGTTAAATGCAGAGATTGTTGATGAGATTCAGGTTATGAGAAAAACAATTGTTGATGGTTCTAATACCTCGGCTTTTCAAAGGACAGCGCTCATTGCAAGAAATGGTTTTATTAAGACTTCAAAAGGCAAAGTTAAGATTGATTTGATATGTCTTGAAGAAGATGCTGCCAAAATTGTTAAAAGAACTAAAAAGTTTGATGTTTATAATCTTTCTAGATTAGGAATTCCTTTAGTTGAGATTGCAACTGATGCATCTATAAAAGATCCTGAGCATGCCAAAGAGGTTGCAGCAAAGCTAGGAATGATTTTAAGGTCAACTAAAGTAAAAAGAGGTTTAGGAACTATTAGACAAGATGTAAATTTATCAATTAAAAAAGGTGCCAGAGTTGAGATTAAGGGTTTTCAGGATTTAAAGTCTATGCCAAAGATAATTGATAAAGAGATTAAAAGGCAGCAAAGACTGATCAAACAGGGCAAGAAAGTTAGCAAGGATGTTAGAAAAGCAGAAGATGATTTGAGTACTATTTTTTTAAGACCTATTCCTGGTTCTGCAAGAATGTATCCTGAAACAGATATTCCTCCGATTAGACCTGATAAAAATGTTGAGGTTCCAAAGCTGATTACTGAAAAGATTGAAGATCTTAAAGAGCTTGGGATTAGCAAAGAGATTGCATCAACACTTGTTAAAGAAAAGAAACTTAAGATGTTTAAAGAGTTTAGAAAGTTTAAGAATCTTGATCCTACATTTATTGCTGCTACCTTAATTAATTCTCAAAAAGATATCAAGAAAAGATATAATGTTGAGCCAAATTATGGAAAAGAAGTATTAGAAAAGCTTTTTTCTTCTTTAGATAAAGATAAAATTGCAGAGGAAGCTGTTTTTGAGATTCTTGTTGAGGTTTCAAAAGGGAAAAAAATAGATATTTCAAAATATGAAACAATGTCTGATAAAAAACTTGAGCAGGAATTAAAAAAGATTGTGGAGTCTAAACCTGATCTTTCAATGGGAGCTTTGATGGGGATTGCTATGAAGAAGTTTAGGGGAAAAGCTGAAGGAAAAAAGATTGCTGAGTTGATAAAAAAATGGAAAAAAGGTTAAAAAGAGAGTTGATGTTTGAGTTAGTGTTGTTTGCATTTGCTGTTTTGGTGGTGGTTGTTTTCTGGGAAAATAATGTTAATGCTTTATTGATGTTGCTAGTTGGATGGGGAATTGCCATTCAAATCTGGCACACTAAACAGGATGTTATGCTGTTTGTGGTTGCTGCTGTTTGCGGACCTGTAGCAGAGATGATTTGCATCTATGTTGGTGTTTGGCAATATGCTAACCCAGATTTTCTTGGAATTCCTATCTGGCTATTTCCTCTTTGGGGATTTGCCAGTGTTTTCCTAAACAGATTTTCCCATACTTTACTTTATTTTTACGATAAGTGGAATAAATAAAAGACTAAAAAAAGAAATGAAATATGATGCTGTAATTGTCGGAGCCGGGCCTGCTGGGTTAAAATGTGCAGAAATTCTGGCCAAAAATGGAAAAGAAGTTGGAGTTTTTGAGAAAAACAAAGTAATTGGGAAAAAGGTTTGCGCAGGAGGGTTAACCATAAAAGATCTAAATGTTGGAATCCCAGAAGATATTTACCAACGAGAATTTAATAGAATCGTTATCCGTTCTCCAAAAAATCAGATTCTTATTGAAGAAGATAAACCCTTAATAATTACAGTTAATAGGAAGGATTTGGGAAAATGGATGAAAGAAAAAGCAGAAGATATTCTTATAAAAAAGTAGCCCATCAAAACATTTATAAACTGTTTTTTATATTTTGGGAGTATGGGTCAAAGAGATATAGTTAGTCTTCTTAAAAAGTCCAAAGGCAAGTGGCTTAATGCTAAAGAGATATCCAAGAAACTAAATGTGTCCATGGGCTCAGTACTTGCATCTTTGAGAAGACTAAGAAAGTCTAACCTTGTAAAATTCAAAAACAAAATGTCAAAAGTAGGAACAGTATACAAAAAAATATTTGTGTATAGATTTAAAGGAGAAAAGTAATATGTTAGTGCTGCATCTTGTATTGTTATTAATATCTTGTTTTGTGTTAGTAAAAAGCAGCAGTTTATTAGTTAGAGCTTTATCTAAGATTTCTGCATTTGTTGGTCTAAATGAGTTTGCAATAGGTTTTATTATAATGGCTATCTCTACTTCTCTTCCTGAGCTGTTTGTTGGTATTACCTCTGGTATTGAAAATAATTCTGCATTAGCTTTAGGTAATGTTATTGGGTCTAATATTTTAGATCTTACAATAGTTATTGGAATAGTAACTTTACTTGCCAGAGGTATTAAAATAAAAAGCAAGTTGATCAAAAAAGATATTTTTTATATGCTTGGAATGGTTATATTGCCGATTCTTCTAATGATAGATGAAAAACTAGGCAGAATAGATGGAGTTATTCTTCTTGGGGTTTTTGGCCTGTATATTTGGCAGATGCTTAAACAAGAAAGAAGATTCAGCAAGAAGATGAATGAAGTAAAAAAGATTGAAGCTGTTCGTTGGCTGGTTGTAGCTGTAATAAGTATTATTGTTCTAATGATAAGTGCTGATTTTGTAGTTGAGTTTGGGACTAAAATCTCGATTGAATTATTTTTACCACCGATTCTTGTGGGAATATTTATTGTTTCTTTTGGAACTAGTCTTCCTGAATTGATTTTTGAGTCAAAAGCTGTTTTAGAAAAACACGAAGAGCTGGCGATTGGTGACTTGATTGGAAGTGTTATTTCAAACTCAACCTTAGTTTTGGGTGTAACAGCTCTTATATCCCCAATTAAAGCAAATTTTATCCTGTTTTTTTCAGGAGCTTTGTTTATGGTGCTTATTTCATTTATTTTCATGACTTTTGCTGAATCTGAAAAAGGGATTAGCTGGAAAGAAGGTATATCTTTGATTTTACTTTATGTGTTTTTTGTTATTATTGAGGCTTATATTAAATCTATAACTTAAATTTTGCTAAACATGAACTATTAAAAATATTTTTATAATGGTTTTATTAAAATTTTAGTTATACTTATAAATAGCTTTGAGTTTTACTGAATTATGTGTGGTATAATAGCATATAAAGGAAAAGGTAATGCAACAGATATTGTTATTGAAGGTTTGAAAAGATTAGAGTACAGGGGTTATGATTCTTGGGGAATTGCAACTTTTGATAATGATCTGCAGCTAATCAAGAAAGTAGGGAAGATAGGTAAAGAGAATCTGCTGTTCAGAGCTAATCTCACTTCGCTTTGCTTCGTTTCTGAGTTGCTCTGGCAACTGATTCCCCCACCTGAAGGTGGGGGCTTTTACGCTCTTCACTTCGACACGCAGATTTTCAGACTCAAAAGTCCTCGCCCTAAAGGGCGGGGCTTTAGACCCTTGGACATTTTGAGTAATTTTAATCCAGATGTTAAACTTGATAAAAGTAATATTGCATTAGGGCACACAAGATGGGCCACACATGGGTCTGTTACTATGAACAATGCTCATCCACAAACTGATTGTAACCAAGATATGATTGTTGTGCACAATGGGATTATTGAAAATTATCAGGAAATTAAAAAAACACTTTCAGAACATAAATTTATATCTGATACTGATACAGAAGTGATTGCTCATTTTCTTGAAGAGCATAGCTCTTTAGGGGTAAGAAACGCTTTAATCAAACTTGGTAATATTATTCAAGGAAGAAATGCAATTGTGTTATTTCATAAACCTAGTGAAAAATTGTTTGCTATTAGAAAGGGTGCACCAATTGTTGTTGGTGTTTCTGATAAGGGTCATTTTATTGCTTCAGATATTCCTGCATTTATTGAGCATACAAACAAAATTGTTTTTTTGGATAATGATGAAGGTGTAGAAATCAATAATAATATTGAGTTTTTTGATAATACTGGAAAGGAGATTAGGAAAGATATTGAAATTGTTAACTGGGATGTTGAGCAGGCACAGAAGGGAGATTACGAGAACTACACAATCAAAGAAATAATGCAGCAACCAGATACTATAGAAGATTCTGCAGTCCAGGATAGTATAAAAGTTAAAAAACTGGCTAAAGTTATTGATAAGGCTTATGGAAGTTTTTTGATTGGATGCGGTACTGCAAGTTATGCTGCATTACTTGGCACATATTATTTTTCTAAGATTGCCAAAAAACATATTAATTTTTTAGTAGGCTCCGAGTTTTCTGATCACCAACATTTTCTTACTGACAAAAGCTTGGTTATAGCAGTTAGCCAAAGTGGTGAGACTGCTGACACACTAGATGCTGTTGAGACTGCAAAAAAACATAATTCCAAAGTAGCCAGTATTGTTAATGTAATGGGTTCAAGTTTGACCAGAATTTCAGATTATCCTATTCTAATGAATGCTGGTCCAGAAATTTCTGTTGTTTCAACAAAAGCATTTACCTCACAGATTGCAATTTTATTGATGCTGGCTTATACTTTAGCAGGAAAGCAAGAAATGGGCAAAAAATTAATCCTAAATACTGCAGAGAATATTAAAGAATTACTTAATAAGGATTTTTTAAATAATGTTGAACGTATTGCAGATCAGCTAAAAAATAAGAAACACATTTATGTTATTGGCAAGGGTGTTAATTATCCTATTGCTTTAGAATCAGCTTTGAAAATAAAAGAAATTAGTTATATTCATGCAGAAGGTTTTGCATGCGGTGAACTCAAGCATGGTGTAATTGCATTGATTGAAGAGGCTACTCCTTGCATTGCTATTGTGGGAGAGGATGAACATAAAATGGCTGTTTTAAGTAGCGCGGCAGAGGTTAAAGCAAGAGGAGGTCATATTATTGGTGTAAGTCCAAAAGATAATGAAGTTTTTGATCAATGGATTAAGGTTCCTGACTGTGGGTATGCTTCACCTATTGCAAATGTTGTACCAATGCAATTGCTTGCTTATTACCTAGCAAAAAAATTAGGTAAAGATCCTGACAAACCCAGAAACTTAGCAAAATCAGTTACCGTGAAGTAACTTATTTTGATAAGCTAGGAACAAAGTGAGTGTGCTTAGCAAAGAGCGTGACTGTTAAATGAGCAAAAGAATACTTTTTGGAACAGATGGAGTAAGAGGTACTGCTAACAAGTATCCTATTACTCCAGAGGCTTGTGTTAAGTTAGGTAAGGCTGCAGCAATTGTGCTAAAGAATGGAAAGAAAAGACCAAGATTTATTATTGGTAAAGATACTAGATTGTCTGGCTATATGGTTGAGACTGCTTTGATGTCTGGAATAGTCTCAGTTGGAGGAGAAGTAATGCTTGTAGGTCCAATGCCTACCCCTGCTGTAGCTCATCTAGTTAAGTCATTTGCTGCTGATGCTGGAATTGTTATTAGTGCTTCTCATAATCCTGCCCAGGATAATGGGATTAAGTTTTTTTCTGCTGCGGGCTTAAAATTATCTGATGAGGTTGAAGAAGAGATTGAAAAACTGTTTTTTTCAGATATGACAGAGTATAGTGTTAATGGTAATCAAGTTGGTAAAGCTTATAGAATTGATGATGCTCTTGGCAGGTATATTGAGTTTGCAAAAAGTACTGTTAATAATATTTCACTTAAAGGTATGAAAATTGTGTTAGATTGTGCTAATGGCGCAGCTTACAAAATTGCCCCAAAAATTCTCAGAGAACTTGGTGCTAATGTTTTGGTGCTAAATAACAAACCAGATGGATTAAATATTAACAAAGGCTGTGGTGCAACTCATCCAGAATTGATTAGTAGGATTGTTGTTGAGGAAAAAGCAGATTTAGGATTAGCATTAGATGGGGATGCTGACAGGGTAATTATGGTTGATGAAAATGGAAAAGTAGTTGACGGAGACCAGATATTGTGCATTGCTGCACTGAATATGCTAAAAAAAGGAGAACTAAAGAAAGATAGTTTAGTTGTGACTGGTTATTCAAACCTTGGTTTAGATAAAGCAATCAAACAAGCAGGCGGCAGGGTTGTTAGAGTTAAAAATGGAGATAGGTATGTGATAGATGAGATGCTCAAAAAAGGTTATAATTTAGGTGGTGAGCAGTCTGGACATATTATTTTCTTTGATTATTCTATGACTGGAGATGGTACTATTGCAAGTTTAAAAATTCTTAGAATAATGAAAAAATCTGGTAGAACTTTATCTGATTTATCTAGTTGTATGAAAAAATTTCCTCAAAAATTAATTAATGTAGATGTTAATTCTAAACCTGATTTTAGTAAAATTAATGGTTTTAATAGAGCAATAAAAAGTGTTGAATCAAAATTAGGTGACAGTGGAAGAACACTGATCAGATATTCTGGAACACAAAATATATTAAGGATAATGATAGAAAGTGAAGATAAAGCATTGATTGCAGATATGGCAAAAGAGTTAGCAGATATTGTTAAAAAAGAGATTGGTTAAAATGCAGGCAGTTATCTTAGCAGCTGGAAAGTCAACAAGAACTTATCCTATTACAATTACAACCCCAAAACCTTTATTAAAAATCCTAGATAAGACTTTAATTGAACACAGTCTTGATCAGCTTGCAGGTATTGTTGAAGAAGTTATTATTGTTGTTGGTTACAAAAAAGAGCAGATAATTGATTATCTTGGAGAAGACTATAAAGGTATTAAATTAAAGTATGCTGAACAAAAACAGCAGAGAGGTACTGCTCATGCACTGTTGGCAGCACAGGAATTTATTGACAATAAATTTCTATTGCTAAACGGAGATGATCTTTATTCTAAACTTGATATTGAGAAATTATTGGAACATGATTATGGTATGCTTGCAAAGAAAACAGATAATCCTTCAAAATTCGGAGTATTATTGCTTGAACAAGAAGATTATCTTAAAAAGATTGTTGAAAAACCAAAAGAATTTGTTTCTGATCTTGCAAATATTGGATGTTTTATACTGGATAAAGAAATTTTCAAAGTTATTGAAAAACTTGATAAATCAGAAAGAGGAGAGTATGAATTGACTGATGCTGTAACTTTATTAGATAAAGTTAAGGTGGTTGAGGCTCATTATTGGTTACCGATTGCTTATTGGTGGAATTATCTTGAAGCTAATGTTTTTATGCTAAATCAATTAAAAAGAGATATTAAAGGAGATATTGAAAAGAATGTTACTGTTAAGGGAGTTTTAGTTTTAGGTGAAGGTTCTGTTATTAAATCTGGAACTTATATTGAAGGTCCTGTTTTTATTGGAAAGAATTGTGAGATTGGACCTAATGCTTATTTGAGGAAAGATACTATTATTATGGATAATGTACGAACACGAGCTGAAATAATTGATGCTGTTTTGATGGATAATGTTACTGCAAAACACGAATCGTATCTTGGTCATTCTGTTGTTGGAGAAAATGTCAATATTGCCTATGGAACAGTTACTGCTGATTATAGACATGATGGTAAAAACAACATGACAATTATTAATGGTAAAAAGGTTGATTCTGGCAGGCGCAAGTTGGGCGCATGTATTGGTGATAATGTAAATACTGGAATTAATACAATGATTTATCCAGGAAGAAAGATCTGGCCTAACAAATCAACTCTGCCAGGAGATATAGTTAAGAAAGATGTTTGTTAATTCAGTTTTTTATTTTTCTTACAAATGTCATAAACCCACTGTGGCCAATGGTCTGAGTTTTTGGCCTAACTTTTCTTTTGTTAATATCCCATTTTCTTTCTATTATTTCAATAGTTTTTATGAATAATAACTCATTATGCTTGTTAACTTCTTCTACAAAGTCCATAACCTGTGGTATACATGGTGAGTATGACATAATATAGCCTCCAACTTCCAAAGATTTAGAAGCGTTTTCTACTGCTTTCCATGGCTCAGGCAAGTCTAGAGTTATTAGGTCAATATTTTTCTCATCAATTTTCTCGTAAACGCTTCCCTTCTTTATTCTTAGATTTTTTAAGTTTAGAAGTTTTTTGTTTTTCTCAACTATTTTTATAAAATCCTCCCGAATATCATATGTTGTAACTTGTTTTGCAATGTTTGCTAAGAAACATGCAAGCCCACCTGAGCCTGCGCCAGCATCCACAATTTTGCTTTTGTTGTTGATTCCTGTTTCTGTTAATATAACCCCAATATCTTTTAGTGGAATTATTTGAGCCCCTCTTTTAATCCTAGTGTAAACATCCATAAAACTAGGTTTTATCTTGGACATTTTTTTTCCTGTGTTTGTTTCTAATGTTTGCCCAAATTTTGCCTTCTTGATATCTTCTGATGTTAGGTATCCATATTGAGTATGCATATCTTTTCCATCCTTAGAATAGAATCTTTTTCCTTTTTCTGTATAAAATACATATTTGACCATATATTTTAGGAGAATGTGGTTTTTTTTAAAGGTTTTGATAAAAGTGGTGTTTCTATAAGAAAAATTTATATATTATATAAAAGCACTAATCTATATGGACCCGTAGCCTAGCCTGGTGAACTTTGAATAAAGGTTTGGGCAAATAAGGCGACAGCCTTCTAAGATTGAGGGAACCGAGATTTGCTCGGAAATCCGCGATTACAGACAGCTGTAGATCAAGGGTTCGAATCGATCTTTTAAAAAAAGCTCGACCAAAACATAAGGGGCCTAAGCCCCTTGACGTGGAAGATATGAAAACTAAATAACCACGGTACGAGTTGGTTTTAGGATTGTCGAAAGTCCCTTCGGGTCCATATTGCGGGAGTGGCCAAGTCCGGTTTAAGGCAGTCGGCTGCAACGGGATGAAGAGCATTTTTGCTATGACTGATAGATCCCGACGATCCGAGGGTTCAAATGCACCTTTTACCGCTTCGCTTAAAAGTTGCACCAAAAGCAGGTGTCTTCGACTACGTCGAATCCACTTTGGAAAAAGGTATTGAAAGTCCCTCCTCCCGCTCTTTCTTTTTTTCCATAAATTATTTAAATAAGATTCATGAGAATATTTATATATGCATAACAAAAAAGGTGAAATAACTGTATTTCTAATAATTGGATTAATTTTTCTTGTTTCAATTACTCTGATATTATTTAATAAAACACAAGGAGTAGTTAATCCAGATCTAGAAGGAACTATTAATCTTAAAGGTAATCAAGATTCATTGAATTTTTTGATACGATCTTGCTTAGAAGATACTGCTAACCAAGGGGTGCATGATTATGGACTACGTCCTGGGGTAAGTGATGGGCTGATTGAGAACCAAATCAAAGAGAATCTTGCAGAGTGTACAGATAATCTTAATATGTTTAGAGATTTGGGCTTTGATATTACCACAGGAGAGATTGAGGTTGATGTTGAGATAAAAGAAAAAGCATTATTGGTGGACCTAGAATATCCCATAACAATGGTTAAAGGGGATTCTACTATCAAGTTTAAAAAACAAAACTATCAGTTGTCGAGAATTAAATGGGAAGAAATTAAGCAATATGAAGAAACATTAATCACATCCCCACATCAAGAGTTTCAGATGATAATACAACCAGGAACACAATTAACTAGTGCTGATCAAAAGGTTGGAGTAAAAGTTCTGGATAGAGAGTTTAATAATCTGAAAAATAATGTTGTTATGAATATGCTTGTTTTTTCTGCAATGCCGCATGGAGCACGGTTTTCAGAACCTGTTGAATTAAACATGCTGTATAATGATTATGAAGTGCCTTCAACTGTAGATGAAGAGTCCTTAAAAATTGCTTATTATGATGATGAATCTGGTGTATGGCTTGCTCTTCCAACAGAAGTTGATACAGAAGAAAACAAACTTGTAGCAGAAACAGATCATTTTACCCCTTATGCAATTGTTATTAGATGTACTGAAAAAGACGATATTACTGAAAACTACATACATTTAGCAGTAAAAGAAGATTGTGAAACAGCTGAGGGTTGGGAGTTTGGAGAGGTTCCTGGTGGAAGGGAGGATAAACTGTTTATTGAAGCAGTAGATATTGTAAAAGACCAGGGTTTAGGAGATCCTTTAGAATCCTGCTTAGGTCGAGAAGAGGTATTATATGAAGTTGATAACTGTCCTTCTTGTCCAGCAGAATGCCTTTGCTCTGGAACTCCAGAAACCTGTGAATGTAATTCATATTACTATTATTATGATAATGAGAATTTTGAAGGAGAAAGAGATATACAGATAACCTATGCAGAAAAAGGTAATTCTTGTATTTGGGAAGAAGATGAAGAAGAAGATGTTCAGATAGCAATATTTGATTCAAATAATCCTAGTTCAGATCCTTCTGATATTAACAAGGATATTGTTATTTTCTCAAATTGTTTATCTGGGGAAGATGACACGTGTCTAATTGAAGGTGAAGAATTAAAAGACAATATTTTATCATATAAATTAGTGGCAAAAAATGATGGAGAGGATGCTGAATTAAAACAAGGCTCAACTGTTCAGTATAGTGGATTTGGTATTCAAGAAAAGGGTTCTTATTATGTTTGTGAATCAGACGATGAATCACAAGAAATGCCAATAATTGGAGGTAACCCCAGAGAAACTATTATGTCTGATTGTGTTTGTAATGTTGTGCCTGATGAATGTGTTTGGGTAGCTCAAGCAGATGCTCAAATTAATGATGGCACAACAGAGAATATGCAAGATAGAATTAATGTTAATACTTATACTGGTGGCACACTGGGAAGCAATCCTCCTTGTGAGAATTATAAAGAAAAATATGAAGGATTAGTTTTTACAACTGAGAAAGAGCTTGACACAAGAAGCAGAGATGATTTTGATGATAGATATGGTGATTATCCTCAGATGCAGTATAAGAGCTGGGCTTCATACAACTCTAAAACAGAATTAATTATTGTTGGGTCTGCAATTGTTGATGAGATATGTTGGTTATTAGTTGAAGCACAGGATCAAGTTACTTTAGATGGAACAACTTGGAAATTAGATTTCTGGATAAGAGAGGATCAGGCTTTTGGTACAGCTGAAGATAACGGATGCTGTGTTAAGATGTTTAGTTTTGGAGATGGATGTTTTGAGTATCATGAAAGCAGTGAATGTGAAGGAAGTTTAACTAGTCCTTATCCAGATGAGAGCTGCACAGATCTTGAGGTTTGCACAGATAAGATAATGGGATGCTGTGATACATGTGAATACACAATAGAAAGTGAGTGCAGTAATGGATTTCAAGAGGGAAAGAAATGCAGTGAAGTACCTGAATGTGAAAACTCTATGCTGGGTTGCTGCAGTATATCTCTTCCAAGTCAGCGTTGTATTGGAGATATTTCGGAAACAGATTGCAGTATTGAAAATCAAGGATTAGGTGGGTTTTATACAGACAAGATTTGTGAAAATAACCAATGTGTGTTACCTTAGTATAATATCTAGTTTAAGAAAGATTTATTAATAGTTTTATGTAGTAAATTAAAAAAGGAGGTATTATTATGGGTTCAAAATCACAAATTAGTATTTTTCTTATTGTAGGTATTGTTTTAATTGTTGGAGTTAGTACTTTTTTTTTAATTTCTAAAAGTCAAGGAGAGCCGAATTTTCCAAAAATCAGCGATACAAAAAAAACACAGGAATCATTGAATTATTTTATGGGATCTTGTCTTGAATTAGTCTCAAATGATGCAATGGTTTCATATGGTATTGATGAAGATGTTTCAGAAGACTGGATAGAACATTATGTGTCTCGCAATATACTTGGATGCACAAAAGGTCTTCCCTCATATATAGAACAGGGATATGAAGTCAAAGAAGGAGAAGTTACTGTTCAGGCCAATATTAATGAGGAAACAGTTGATGTAAATTTACAATTTCCAATTGAACTTACAAAACAAGATGCAACTATAAAATTTAAGGAGCAAAACTATGTGCTACCTAGAAAAACATTTGAAAAAATTAAAACTTCACAAGAAACACTAATTACTTCCTCAGATAGTAATTTTCAGATTATTGTACCTCCTGGCACAACTCTAAGTGGATCAGATGAAGTAGGAATAGAAGTACTTGACAGAGAGTTTGATGATTTATCTAATTTAGATCGGAAGAGCAAGCTAGCATACAGAGGATTGCCAGATGGTGCAGAGTTTTCAAATCCAGTAGAATTAGTTATTAATTATCATCAAAAAGATGTGCCTTCAACTATTGGTGAAGGGAATTTAACATTAGGATATTATAATAAAGATTTAGATATTTGGGTATCATTAGAATCCTCAGAAGTAGATGAGGAAAATAATGTGATAAGAGCTAGAACTACACACTTTACACCTTTTGGAGTAATGCTAAGATGTACAGAAGAAGATGATGCAAGTGTTTTACAGATTGATAATATAATTACTGAAGATTGTCAAGTGTGTGGTGGTTGGACAGAACGTCCTCCCGATCCTCCTTCAGAGATTCCTGGAGAATTATATATTCAGTCATCAGATATTGATCAGGATGTTGGTGAAGGAGAAGGAGATACTTGTGAAGGACCTACAAAAGGAACCAGACCAGTCAGTAGTTGCAGTAGCTGTAATGGAGATTGCACTGGGACTTGCGATGATGTAGGATCAACAAGTGATTGTGATTGTACAGAGGATTATTTTTATTATGACAGATATGAGTTTGAACGATACAGAAATGACAATCAGGTAATATTTGCGGATAAAGGAGACTCTTGTATATGGACTAGAGAAGATAGAGATCCTGTAATTGGATGGACAGATACAGATAACGATATATCTGGTGATGAAGATATGGTTCTAAATGCTGTTTGTACTCCAGATAGTGATGATTGGTGTTTAATTGATCTAAGTGATTTTCAAGATGCAACACAACCCTATGATTCAAGTGCAGGAAACCTAGATGAACCTAAAGATGCTTGCCTAAAGTTTGGAATAGAGTTTACTTTCAGTGGATTTGGAGTAAATCTTGAGGAATCTTATCTACTTTGTGAATCTGAAGATGTTGGAGAGCCCGCACGTGAAGTACCTAAGCTTTGTCCTGATTGTGATCCTTGGGAAACAGAAATGGCAGAATGTATAGAGCACACTGTTGAATATGAAACTGAAACAATAACATACTATATCTGGGTTCCAGTAGAAGATGTTCCACCAGGACCTAATCCACTAGGCCCAGTTAGAGGAACTAATGTTGATTGTGGAGATAGTATACCTACAGAATATCCTACCTGCCCAGAAAACTTTGAAGAAGATTTTATGGGAAAAAGTTTTACCATTGAAAAACAAACAGATACCAGAACATTGGAATGGTGTGATTATTATGGAGATTATCCATGTATGCAATACAAAAATGGTATGCAATTCTCTTCAGACACCGAATTATTGGTCATTGGCTCAGCGTTAAATAATGGAGATTGTTGGATTTTGGTTACAACAGATGAATACCCAGATGGATTTTATATGAGATTCTGGCAGTTTAAAGAAGGTGGAATTGATGGTGCTGGTTGTAATCCTGATGGAACACCTGCACAAAGTTTTGGACAAGGCACTTCTGGAAGTTCTGGCAGTGCTTCAAGTAGTTTTTCAGGAATTGGAAACACAGAACTTTGTGCTGAAACAGACAGAGCAAAGGGTATTGATATATCTCATCATAATGATGCTATTGATTGGAGTGCTGTTGCTGCAGATAGAATAGAGTTTGCATTTATGAAAGCTACAGAAGGAAATGATTTTACTGATAATACGTTTGCAACAAATTGGCAAGAAGCTGAATCTAATGGAATTCTAAGAGGAGCTTATCACTTTTTCTTACCTCATGTTAATGGTAGAGCACAAGCTGAACATTTTGTTAATGTTATGGGTTCTGACTATGGGGAACTGCCTCCTGTTGCTGATGTAGAGTTTTACAGTCAAGCTTCAAGAGATGCTCCTGCATCACAATGGCAGGAAAATCTGGCATTATTCTTGGAAACTGTAGAGGATAGAACTGGAATAAAACCAATGATTTATACAAGCCCTGGAATGTGGGGAAGTATTGGTTCTGATGAATTTTCAGAATATCCTTTATGGGTAGCTCATTGGGAGACTGATTGTCCAATGGTTCCAAATACTTGGAGCAAATGGGATTTTTGGCAAATTAATTCTCATAGTTCTGTCAGTGGTATTGGTGGAAGGGTTGATGCGAATGTGTTTAATGGAAACAGTGCAGAATTAGAAAGCTATGCAAGGTAGATTCCAAAAGATTTATAACCTTTTATTTGCCTCTTTTTCATTAACTAAAAGTGGGCTCATAGCTTAGCTAGGTAGAGCAACTGGCTCTTAACCAGACAGTTATTAAAACTGGGTTAATAGGTCGAGGGTTCAAATCAAACTTTTAAGAAAACACCGGGAAATCAAAAATTTCCTGTGCCAGGAAAACTATGTTTTCCTTGGGTTTGACCAAAACATAAGGGACTTGAAGTCCCTTTACGTGGTGAATAATCAACACAAAATTACCACGACACAATCAAATGCATTGTTAAAACTTTGGTTAGCTTAATTAAATGTTTATGAAAGTCCCTCTGAGCCCATTTTATTTTATAAAGAAAATCTGCTGTTCAGATCTTATCTCCCACCTAAATGTCGGAAAACAAAGTTTTCTGATCATATTCATTAACATTCATAGGTTGCTCTGGCAACCATCATCAGAAATTTAAAATTTCTGAGAGGTGGGAGCTTTTACGCTCTTCACTTTGATAAGCAGATTTTCAGACTCATAATGCTACGGGCTAAATGTCAGAAATCTATGATTTCTGATCATGCTCAGGAAGCTATGCTTCCCGACAGCCAGGGGATTTAGACCCAACGCATTCTGAGTAATATATCTTATACATAAATCTTTTAAATAAATCTATTCTCCATTTAGTTATGGGATCTACTGAGGACAAAATCAAAGAAATTGAGGATGAACTTAAGAAAACTAAATATAACAAGGCTACTCAGCACCATATTGGATTATTGAAAGCAAAGCTTGCAAGATTAAGAGATGAGAGTTCTTCTGGTTCTGGTGCTAAAGGCACTGGTTATTCTGTTAAAAAAACAGGTGATGCAACTGTTGTTTTAGTTGGTTTTCCTTCTGTTGGTAAATCTACTCTTATTAACAGTTTAACAAATGCAGAGTCCAAAGTCGGTGCTTATGATTTTACCACTCTAGATGTTATTCCTGGTGCTTTAGAATACCAGGGGGCAGATATTCAGATATTAGATGTGCCAGGTATTATTGAGGGTGCATCTAAAGGTAAGGGCAGAGGAAGGGAGATATTTTCTGTTTTAAGAATTGCTGACCTTATTGTTATAGTGCTTGATGGAACAAAACCAGAGCATCTTGATATTATTAAAAAAGAGATGTATAATATTGGAATTAGGGCAAATTCTAGAAAACCTTATGTTAAGATTGATAAAAAGTCTAGAGGAGGCATAGATCTTAGTTCTACTGTAAAGCTGGATATTAAAAAAGAGACAATTATTGGAATTCTAAGAGAGTTTAAGATTACCAATGGAGATGTGCTTATTAGAGATAAGATTAATGAAGACCAATTAATAGATGTTTTAGAAGATAATAAGGTTTATGTTCCTGCATTAATTGTTATTAATAAAAAGGATTTGCTTGATAAAAAAGAGATTAAAAGACTCAAAAAAGATATCAAACCTGATTTATTTATTTCTGCACAAGAGGATAAGAACCTGGATGAGCTTAAGGAATTGATTTTCAGCAAACTTGGAATAATAAGAATTTATTGCAAACAGCCTGGAAAAGAGCCTGATATGGATGAAGCTTTGATTATTGAACAGGGTGGTACTATAAAAGATATTTGCAAAAAACTGCACAAAGATTTTGTTGCAAAGTTCAAGTATGCACGTATATGGGGCAGTGCAAAGTATCCTGGACTAAAAATAAGAAGTCTGGATTATGAGGTTAAGGATAAAGATATTGTTGAGCTAAATCTTAGATAGAACTTCAGCTATGTAGTCTGATTTATACTTGAATCCTTTGATTTTAGCTATTTTTTCTATTGCTTTATCAAAGCCTGAGCCATATTGTGCTGCTATTTTTTTTCTCATTGCATATTTTTTTTCAAGCCCCAGTTCTAAAGCTATTTGTCTTAAAGGTATTTTTGATATTTTGTTTTTTACTTTTTCTTTTCCAGGAATACTCATTGCAGATTTAATTAGTTCTTTGTCCAAAAAAGGTGTTTTAAACTCAATGCTCAATTCCTGAGCTATTTTTACATCCCTTTGCAAGTCTCTTCTCCAGATAACATCAGTGAGACCTCGCCAGCATTCTTTATTAATATTATCAGATTCTTTATGACGCCTATATCCACCAAATATTTCTTCTGAACCAAGGCCAGTTAATATGTTTGAATAACCTTCTTGTTTTGCAAACTTAGCAGCTTCATACACAACAGTCCCAACACTTATTCTAATATAGTTAGAAGTTTCAAATATCTTTACTATTTTTTTAACTGTTTTTTGGATTTGTTTTAGTGTGTAGTATTTTATTTTTAGGTCAAGATTATGTTTTTGTGCAATTTTTTCAGCCTTTTGTACATCTTTTGATCCTCTAATTCCAATTGCAAAACATTTGAAATCAATATTTAATTGTTTTAAGATTAAAGCTAGAACTGTGGAATCAACTCCTCCTGAAAATAGCAAACCAACTTTTTGTTTTGCTCTTTGATTTACTGCATCAATTAGTGCTTGTTTTACTTGTTTAGTTGGTTTTTCATTTTGCAATCTGTTAATCATAGATCTCCATTCATTTTCTGGTATGAGATTGTTGTTTTTTATGTATAACTCCTGCATATTCTATAGAAAATACCAGTAGTATAAAAATCTGAGGTTGATATTACTTTAAAGTAGTGTAATTGGTAAGATTTATATATGAGTTGTAAGTTCACTTATATATGGGAAAAACAAATTTAACTATGGATTCTGTTATGACTAGTTTAAGAGAAAATAGACCCGATGTTGCTAATGTTTTAGAAGTATCAAATTATTTGCATGCATTATGTGAAAATATGATATCTGTTGATGAATTTGGAGTATTAGCTTTAGCTTTACAAACAGGCGTTAATTATATTCCAAATCCAGATGGAACACCAGACCTTGATTTAATACTTAAAGACGAACAATCATTAGGTTCTCTTATTAGATATGTTACAAATTTTAGACAATCTACACTAGCCAATGGTTATGGTGGAGAGGACAAAGCATCTGCAGAATTTTTGAATGGAGATGAAGTGGCTGAATTAGATATCTGGTATCCAAAAACTGTCAAACCAACTATTCATTTTGGAGATTATATTATTTGTCCTGATTTCTTTGAAAGAGCAAGACAAATAAATCTTGCAGAAGGGACAATTTCTGTTCCAGATCCAGTTGATTTTATTGCTGCAAAAGTTGGTTATTTACCAAAAGGTGAGCAGGCTGACAGCAACAGGATTAATATTATAACAACTCTTACAAGAATAGTGCAGGCTGAAATTAGCGATCCTGAAACAGCAGCAAAAACAATAAGAAGAGGTTTACCAAACAATTACTCCAGCAGAGAAGTTCTAGCAAGAATATATAAATGTGATAATAATAAACTGGTAGAGGATGGAATTTCATTCGCAGCAGAGAATCAAACTGCACAATATTTTTGTGACATGATGTAAATACCAAAAGAGATATAAACAAATTATTTTTGTTTAATGCATAGGTGATAATTATGGAAAAAGAAGCGAGTAAAGATGAACAAGTTGGTTTTCATAAGGGAGCATTATCAACATTAGTTAAGGAAAGGCAGGAGATGCATCGTATTTTGCAGATTGTTGAACAGTTGATGCAGATGCATATCAAAGGTCTAAAAGAATTAGGTGTTGATCTTGAACAAGAAGCTGAAGAATTAATGAAAGAATCTGAGAAACAAGATAAACCTATTGAAGATTTGGTTAAATAGAAGTAAAGTAATCTGGATTAAGATATTCCTGTGATTCAACGTCCAGTTTTATTTCATTGAACCACCAATATTAAACAATTACGTCAAGGATTTCTGGATCGTCCATGAATCCTTCTTTTTTTATCTGCTCAATCTCATAAAAAACTTGTTTTTGGTTTATTGGAAATGTTTCTTCTAGATTATCCATAAAATCTTCCATTTCTCCTAAACCTTTGAAAATTACTTCAACTAAAAAATCAAAATTATTATTGACCCTACTTACTGTATTAACATTCATATGCTTAGCCAAAAAGTTTCTAAGCTCTTGTTTTTGAGATTTTTCAACATTTATTAAAACATGGGCTATTGTAGTAAAGCCTAGTTTTTGAAAATCTAATAAACAAGTGTGTTTTTTTATTAGATCTCCATCATGAAGCTTAAGTTTATCATATATTGTGCTTATTGGAATGCTTGTTTTTTTACTCATATTTGTTAAGGTTTGCCTCCCATCGTTTCTAAGGTGGCTAAATATCATATACTCTTTTTTGTCAACCATGTAATCACCTAATTATATCCTAGCCAAAAGATTTATATATAATTTTAGCATATACCTTATATACAGATATATAAATATATAAAAAAGCATTAAATATATAGGTGAGTTCATGAAAAGAAAAGCAATTCAGCTGGCAGGAAGCACTTTAGTGGTTTCTTTGCCAAGCAAATGGGTTAAAAAATACAATATTAAGAAGGGGGATAACATATTGCTGGAAGAAAAAGGTAATCAAATAATAGTTGGCTCAAAAAAATCTATATCTAGTGAAAAGACCAGTATTAGTATTGTTGATATGGATCCTATGGTTAAAAGAATACTTGGAGCAACCTATAAAGCAGGATATGATTTAGTTGATGTTGAGTTTGAACCAAAGGAGCTTGAAGCTGCCCAGGAAGTCATTAGAGAAGAGTTTATTGGTTTTGAAGTAGTATACCAAGGCAAGAACCAATTTCAGATAAAGAAGATATCTAGTATTGATCCAGATGAATTTGACACAATGCTTAGAAGAATATTTTTAATAATTAACCAAATGGCAGAACAGAGTTTAGAAGCATTAGAAAAACAAGATAAGGGTTGGCTTAAAACAATCTCATTTATGGATAAGGATGTAAATAAGTATGCTGATTTTTGTAGAAGGATATTAAATAAATATGGTTATTCTGAGTTTAAAAAAACTCCTGGACTGTATTATATTGTTGAGCAGCTTGAAAGAATTGGTGATTCTTATAGAGATATTTGCAAACATGCAGAGCAAGGAATTGCTTTAAGTGATAGCACTAAACAAATTTATAAAGAGATTAATGAGTTTTACAATCAGTTTTATGAGTTGTTTTACAAATATGATTCTAATAAACTTGCAAAGTTTGGCAAGAAAAGATATGATCTAAGAGATAAAGTTAAAGATATGCTTGAAAAAAGTAAGAAAGACCAGTTTTGGATTTTGATGTATTTATACATAATAATGGATAATACTTTTGATATGAACGGAGCATTGATGGCTATAAATGTTTAGGAAAGATTTATTATATAATTGATTTCTTTTTTTAGTATGGAATTAACATTCTTAGGAACAGGAATATGTTTAAGTCCAATTAAAGTAAACACCGGAATTTTGTTAGAAGACAAGGATAACTTGATGTTAATTGATTGTTGTGGAGGTGCTGAGTTATTAAGGCAGCTTTACAAAATTGGTTTATCTCCACAATTTTCAAAAAATCCTAAACCAATTGATCATGTTTTTTTATCACACAGACATCCAGACCATTCATTTGGATTATTGTATTTGCTTTCTGATCAAGGTCCTACAAGAAAAAAAAATCCTACCAAAATATATTGCTCCAAATGTACTAAGGAAAATATGCTTAAGCTGATTGAAAGTACAGGTTTTAGTTATATGCTGAAAAGAATTAAGATTAGATGGATTGTGCTTGAGCCGGGTTCTAAACTAAATATTTTTGATAATGCTGAAGTTGTTGCATTTAGGGCAGAGCATAAGAATTATCCGGGAGATGATGGTCTGGGGTTTGTTTTTAATATTAATAATAAGAAAATTGTTTTTTCAGGTGATACTAAACCTTGCTCTGGATTAGTTGAGCATGGTATGAATTGTGATTTACTTATTCATGAATGTTTTTCAGTAAGAAATAAGGACCCAGCAAAAAATCATGGGCATTCAGACGCTGTTGATGTTGGAGAGATTGCGTCAAAGGTTAATGCTAAAAAGACAATTTTAACACATATGCATTTTAAAGATTACAGTAATATTGAACAAGATATGAAGAGCATGGTAAAAGAAGTCAAGGAGTATTACAAAGGCAATGTTTGCGTTGCAAAAGATCTGGAGGTTTTTGAATTATGAAAACTAGAGTTTTGGTTGGTGGAATTGTTTGCAGGGATGGAAAAATATTGATGCTTAAGAGAACTGCTCAAAAGAGATTTCTTCCAGGTTATTTTGACTTGCCTGGAGGCAAAGTTGAATTTGGTGAAGATCCAAATAAGACCATTATAAGAGAAGTTAAGGAAGAGACAAATCTAGATGTTGAGGTTGTAAGAGCTTATAATGTTTGGCATAGCACTAATGAATTTAATGATAATACTGAGCACAATATTGAAATTGATTTTATTTTAAAGATAGTTGGAGATAATGAGATTAAATTGTCTGAAAAAGAGCATTCTGAGTACAGATGGATTTCTCGGGAGGGTTTACCTGAACCAATAAGTGATAAGCTTAAAGCTACTGTTGAGAAGTTTTTTTCATAGAATTATTAGATCAAGGAAAAATCAACAGGTAAACATTAATTCTTTTTTATTATTCGTAAGATCTCCAAGAAAACTTAGATTAATCTTATTAATATGAAAAATCAAGATTTATTTCCAAATTCTCGCAAGTATTTTGCTTTTTTGTAGTCAAAGCATATAAATCTACATCTCTGGATTTCTTATAGATATTAGGAAAAAAGAAACAAAGAGTCACATAAACCCAAGTGAAACTCCCAGTTAAGTTTATAGGAAGAGATTGGAGTTTTTGAGTGTTTCGTTGTGCAGTGGTGCGGTCGCATAAAGGAAATCCGAGATTTCCTAACACATAAATCTTTGATTTCTGTGTAATCAGGTATTGCGCCTGATTGATGCACGTGAAAACCATAGGTTTTCAAGTGTTCAAAAATCAGTGATTTTTGCACACTCAGGTGGAACTCTCAGTTCCATGCTGGTTCAAATAAGTTTGGCCCCTGGCTTGGAGAGTCCCGCCCGCACCGCACAATATGTTTATTGAGATACTTATAGCATTATTAGTTGGCGTGTCCTGCGGTATCATCACAGGCATAATACCTGGAATTCATGTTAACTTAGTTGCAACTGCTATGTTTGCTCTGTCCCCTTGGTTGCTAGGGTTTATGTCTCCTCTATCACTTGCTGCATTTATCATTTCACTTAGCGTGGTGCATTCTTTTCTTGACACTATTCCTTCAATTTATTTGGGTGCTCCGGAAAATGAGAATGCTTTATCTGTGCTGCCAGGTCAGAAAATGCTTTTAAAAGGTGAAGGTTATCAGGCTGTTAAAATTACAATTCTAGGAACATATATTGGTTTATTGGTTGCGATTGTGCTAATTCCTGTTTTTATGCTAATTGCTACAAAAGTCTATAATTTTCTAAAACCTTATGTTGGATACTTACTGTTGGTTTTAATGATTTATATGATTTTAAAAGAACAAAAGAAACTATGGAGTTTTATTTTATTTATGCTTTCTGGCACTTTGGGATTGGTTGTGTTCTCTATTCCAAATTTCAAAGAGCCTTTGTTTCCAATGTTATCTGGTTTATTTGGTGTTTCTGGTTTAATCTTAAGTTATTATGAAAATACAAAAATTCCAAAGCAGAAGATTGAATCAAGAATTGATCTCAAGATTAAAGATTTGGTTAAGGCTATTTTAGGAAGCAGTATAGCAGTTTTTTTTATTCAATTTTTTCCAGGATTAGGGCCAGCTCAGGGAGCAGTGATAAGCAACCAGATTGTAAGAGATGTTAAAGATAAAGGGTATTTAGCTTTAGTTGGTGCTATGGGAACAATGAGTGTTGTGTTTTCTTTAGTTACATTTTATACTTTGGATAAAGCAAAAGACGGCACTATAGTTGTTATTTCAAAATTAATGGAAATTGACTTGAATTCTTTTTTAATCTTGATTTTTGTTTTTTTAATTGCAGGCTCAGTATCAGTTTTACTCACTTTATGGTTTTCCAAAATATTTTCCAACTTGATTGTAAAAGTTAATTACAAAAGATTAGTTATCTCAGTTATTAGTTTGATATTTATTATGAGCTTAGTGTTAAATGGACCAATAGGAATAATAGTCTTAATTACTGGTGCTGCTATCGGGTTGATTGCTCCATTAAAAGATATTGGAAGAAATCACGCCATGGGGTGCTTAATACTTCCTGTATTATCTTATTTTTTGATGTAGTTGGCTACTAAGTGAGAAAACCTTCCTGTTTTTGGTCCAGCTTTTCTTTAAAAAGATGGATGCGATGGGCTGTTTAATACTTCCTGTACTTTGTTATTGAAAATCACGCTTTGCGGGATTTTCAATTCAAGGAAATCTTTGATTTCCTGGACACAAAATCAGAGATTTTGTTGTTCCGAAAAAGTGGCGGTCAAAAACAGAGGCTAATCCCTACACCAAAGCCTTAAGCTATGCTTAAGGTCAGGAACGTTAGTGACATGATGTAGGGTATTAACGCCTCTGTGCCACTTTTTCGTTATTTTTTACTATAAAAACACAAATTATATAAACATTCTTACTTTTCTTACTTTAGGTGAGAAAATTGGAAATTGGATTAGCAAAAATGAGTACAAAAGGTCAGATTGTAATCCCAAATAATATTCGTAAAAAACTTGGGCTAGTTAAAGATGCTCAATTAGTGGTTATGTCAGAGGATGATGAGATTGTACTTAAGCCGGTAAAAGACATTTTAAACATTAAAAGGGAAAAAAGCACATATGCCGAAGATTTTATTAGAGCAATGAAACATGATAAGATTCTCAGTGAGATGGAAAATGGAAAAGAGCTAGACGCAAAAGATGTTCTATGAAGAAAAATCTTAAAGATTTAAAAAATAAGATCATTGAAACTGCAGACCAATCTGAAATTAAACTACGTTTTTCTCATGAATTTAACAAACAAATAAGTAAAATCAAAGATAAACAGAAAAAATTAAGACTTTTCAAACAGATTCTAAAGATTGTCAAAAATCCTAGTGTTGGTAAACCAATGAGATACAGCAGGAAAGGTGAACAAGAAGTATATCTTGATTCATTCAGGCTTTATTACAAATATTATACAAACGAAAACATACTCAGATTTGTTGAATTCTCACATAAGAAGAATCAATGATACATTTTAAGATTAATGTAAAACCACAGGATCTTTTCTTTGCTTTATGTATCTTAACAGCAATAATATTGCAACAACCAGTAAGATTACGGCAATTATACTAATAGGCAAGATCCAGTTGAATTTCTTTGCCTTAGTTATAATTCCTTGTTCTTGCAATGTTAGTACAAAACTTTTCTCTGTTCTTTGACCAGCATAGTTTACTGTAAAGTGTGCATCATAGTCGCCCAAAGGTTTTCCTTGTGTATCCCAATACGTGGAAATATTCTTTTTGGACTTGGCTTTTAAGTTAAAATCTTCTGACCTATATGAACCATGAACTCTGTTGTTTTTTACAACCTCCATTTCAAGGTTTAGATTATCTAGGTCACGATTCCATTGATTTTCTACTTCCAGGTCAATTTTTGCAATGTCTCCAAGCTCAAAGTCTGCTATCTGCATACTGTTAATAGTTACAAGAATTTGACCTATAGCAACTTGTTTTTCAATTACTTTATTTACTTGATCGTATGTTATATCTAACTTTGCCTGATATACTCCATCCTGGATTTTTTGCAGGTTTCTGGTAACTGTTGCTGTTTGTCCAACTGCAATATTTGAAGCTGAGTCTTCATAAACTAGTTCTTGTTTTTCATCTGTTAGAGTAAAAACAATGTCTGCTTGATCAACTTTTTCCTCTCCAATATTATCAAGAGTTATTTTTAGAAACTTATCTTGAATTGAAAAATCTATTCTAAGATATTTTCCAAATGCTGGAACATTTAAAGCAATTTTGTGGGAAACTCCCAAAGCTGCTGTAATTACTGATTCTCCTCCCACATCAGGAGGAGTTTCAATTATTTTGATTCTAGTTGGGTATGATCCAGGCTCTAGCTCAGGGTGTTCTACATGATAGTATATTCTTTTAAAATCTTCATTTGGCTTAACATTTACTTGTGTTTGATCTAGAACAATATAGTCTTTTAATGCCCCATCTACATTTAACAATACATATAGATCTTTGTCCTCTGTGTTATATACTTTTAGATATCCACTTTGGACAGTATCTGGCTTATATTCTAATGTGTTAAAAGCTGGTCCAACACCTAGGGAATAACATATCTGGATACTCAATATCAGGATTATAACCCAAAGGATTTTCTTCATGTATTTTGTTTTAGTGAATTGGTTTAAATAGTTTTTTGATAAAACCATTTTTTCCAAACACCTAGACTATTTTATTTCACAACATTTATATATTAATTTTTCACATTCTTATTTAAAAAGAGGGAATAAGGTGTTAGATGAAGAACAGCTCAGACAAGAAATAAACAGATATAAGAAAAGACACCTTAAAGAAGATACTGAACAAGAGGTCGTCAGATCTCATGAGTATATGCAGTTTAGAAGAGAGAATCTTCCAAACCACTTAAGTCTTTATGAAAAAGCATGTAATTTTAGTGCTAAATATCTTAATGTTAAACCTGATCCTAAAAAAGCTAAGGTTATGAAGGAAAACTTAAGGATTAGTCATCTTAATGTTACACCTGCAGGTGCGTTTAGTTTTTCAATTGTTTGGGCTATTGCCAGTGTATTTCTTGGTGCAGTTATTGGATTGGTTATTTTGAATTCCTTTTTTATGTTAATTTTATTTTTAACTACTGGTTTAATGGGACTAATTATTTTTGATAAATTACCTCAGTATTTTGCAAACAACTGGAGGCTGAAAGCATCAAATCAGATGGTACAATGTATTTTCTATGTCGCAACTTATATGAGACATACATCTAATCTTGAAAACGCAATAGAGTTTGCAGCAGACCATACTGCTCCTCCGTTATCCTTAGATCTGAAAAAAGTTTTGTGGGATGTTGAAACTGAAGAATATGAATCAATTAAAGAAAGTCTTGATTCTTACCTTGAAAGTTGGAGAAAGTGGAATATTGAATTTATTGAAGCTTTTCATCTACTAGAAGCTTCTTTGCTTGAACCTTCTGAAACAAGGAGATTGGTTTTTGTTGATAAAGCCTTAGAAGTGATGCTATCCGAAACTTATGAAAAGATGCTGCATTATACTCATAATCTTAAGAATCCTATCACTATGCTGCATATGATGGGTGTGATTTTACCTATTTTGGGTATGATTATCTTACCTTTAATTGTTAGTTTTATGGGTAATGTGAGGTGGTATCATATTTCTTTTCTTTATAATTTTATCTTACCTATCATGGTATATTTTATGGGTAAAAATATTCTCTCACAAAGACCAACTGGTTATGGTGATACAGATATCTCACTACATACTCCTGATTTAGAAAAATATAAGAAGTTTCTAATCAAAATTGGAAAATTTGAGATTAAGATAAAACCAATAACAATTACTTTAATTATTGGGGGATTTTTGTTTTTGATTGGAATTTCTCCTTTATTAATTCATGCTATTAGTCCAGATTTTGATATTGGGTTAAGCCCAATAATTGATGAGTCTAGTCCTTGCAAGAGAAGATATTGTCTCATGAGATACATGATTACTGATTCAAATTCGACTAAAAAGCTTGGTCCATTTGGGCTGGGTGCAGCTGTTATTAGTATGTTTGTGCCTTTAGCTATAGGTATTGGTCTGCATATTTACTTTACTATAAAATCAAAAAAGCTGATTAAAAAGAGAAATGAAGCTAAGGATCTGGAAAAAGAGTTTGCTTCTGGTCTTTTTCAGCTTGGAAACAGAATAGGAGATGGGCTTCCAATTGAAATAGCATTTGGAAAGGTTGCAAAAGTTTTATCAGGTACAAAAACAGGAGAGTTTTTTGCTGTTGTTTCAAATAATATTACAAAAATGGGTATGAGTTTAAGACAAGCTATTTTTAATAACAGGCATGGAGCTTTGATCTATTTTCCAAGCAAGATTATTGAAAGTTCAATGAAAGTCTTAATGCAAAGCTCTAGAAAGGGGCCAAAAATCTGTTCTCAGGCATTAATTAATGTTTCACAATATATTAAGGAGATTCATAGAGTAAATGAGCGATTAAAAGATTTATTATCTGATATTTTATCATCCATGAAATCTCAGATAAGTTTTTTAGCTCCAGCTATTGCGGGGATTGTTGTGGGGATTACATCTATGATATCTGCGATTATTAGCAAACTAGGCGGAGAATTAGGTGGATTAGAAGGTTCAGAGGCCGTTGGTGTATCAAGCATGCCAGAATTATTTAAACAAGGTATTCCTACTTATTTTTTCCAGATAGTAGTTGGGCTGTATGTTATTCAGATTGTTTATATTCTTAGTGTGATGGCAAATGGTATTGAAAATGGTTCTGATAAATTAAATGAGAAGTATATGGTAGGTAAGAACATGAAAGGCAGCACTCTTTTGTATATTGCTATTGCAACCATAGTTACAATTATGTTTAATCTTACTGCTTCAATGATCATCAATGTTACTTAGTTGCTCTAAATTCTATTTGCTTAGAAATAAGTGCGTCAACTGTGCCTTTTTATACGTAACAGTATAAATCTTGGAATATTTTCGAACTTTTTCGGGAACCTCGATTTATTACCATCGTCCAGTGGTAAAAACCGAAACATTTAAATACTTACGCATTACATTTTTTAATATGGGTGAGCTTAAAAAATGTTTAACAGGTCTTGTAGAAAAAAATATGGGATCTAATTTGGAATCAAAATTGACACCTCATAATATTAGACGCTTAGCAATGACTATACTTTTTGGAATTAATATTTATGTTGGTTCAATCATTCTTCCTCCACTTATAAATCAAGCTAAATACTTAAATAAATGTGACCCAGTTTGTCAAAGTTTTGATCCATCTTTAGGACAAAAAATCAACTCGGAAAATGGAAGAGCACTTATTGTTGTACATGAAGGATTTGTATTAGAACATAGTCCTGAAAAATATGGCGAGGATCAATTATACCTAGACTATTTAAATAATTTAAACCAATTAGAACAACAATACTTAGATAATGGAGACATTATCGTTTATGTAGTTTCAAATTCAATTTCCAATCAAGAAAACCTTGATCCATCAACAAATACCATGTATTTAATATCAGGCAATCAAAATGGGTTTGTAGATCAGTTTGTATTGCAAGATGAAATTTTATATTCTCAAGATGTTGAAATACTTTTGAACGAACTAAATTCAGCAGATGTTAGAAATATTGAGATAGCAGGCGAAAAAAGAAAATCTTGTGTAGCACACGTTGCACCTCTGTTTGAAAAAGCCGGATTTGAAATGGAATATTCAGATTCTGCTTTATATCCAACAGCTGACATGTTAAGTAAATAATAATTCTAGATAATGTTACCCCTTTCTAAAAAGTTAAAAGAATGCTTTATCAAATCAATATTAGAATCAAGTTTTAATCTAAGTTGGTTCTGAGGAGATATTTTGTATAACCTCTGTAATTCAGTTTATAAATTTTATATTACGGTGCATTCACTTTAGAAATAAATGCGTCGGCCGGGATTTGAACCCGGATAGTCGGCTATCTTTGCAAGGAAAAGATCCAGTGAATCTTAAATCCTAATGCTTGGAAGGCCGAAGTCATAGCCAATGTCCCATTGAATAAACAATGTTTAGACCACCGACGCTTAATGTGTTGGAATAAATATCTATATAAAAAGGTTTTTATTCACTTTAACTTGTTCTTTAATTTGTTGTCAACTACTTTAAGCAAATTTTTCTTTTGCCAATCTCTTAGGCAATCTAGTTTATTAGTTGCAGCAATTTCTTGCATCTGAGATTTGCTCATAACTATATGCTTTTTAATATCTAATTTTGTTGAAAGCTCATCTCTAATATCATTAAGTTTTAAATAAACCTCTCTTTGTTTTGGAGTGAATCTTTTTCTTTTTTTCTTTTTTAAGTATACTTTTTCTTTTTTACCTTTTTTTACTGCAGCCATAAACTCATGAGTTCTTGATTTGACAATTGGATGCACTCTTTTAAGTGATTTCCACTGTTTTTTTGTTTTGGGAGGTTTTAGAGCTAATTTTTTCATTAGCTTATTGTTCATAATAAAATATACTGGTCTATTGACCTTTTTTGCTAATTTGTCTCTTACCTCATAAAGCCTTTTTAGAATTGCTCTTTGTCTAGTTGTTATCCCAACTATTCCACTCATATCAAAAAAACCAGGCTCATGATATTCATACTCTTTATTTTCCAGTGCTTCAAATTCCTGTTGTGCCCATTCCCATTTATTGTTTTTTTGAAGTTCTCTTATTAAGATATTTCTTAGCTTAATCAGATATAGAGTATCTTTAATAGCATAGTTTAGCATAGCTTTTGATATAGGTCTTTTTGTCCAATCTGCTCTTTGAAATTTTTCTTTTTTTTCAATATCAAAATATTCTTTTAGCAATGAAGACAAACCAAGCTCTTCTTTTCCAAGTATTTTTGCTGCTACTTGAGTATCGAACACATTTTTTGGTATAATCTTAAACTGATAGTTTAATATTCTAAAATCAAAAGTTACATCATGAAATATCTTTTGAATTGATGAGTTTGTTAAAACCTTTTTTAGAAGCGTGCAGTCTTTGAGTTTAATTATATCAAACAGCCAATTTTTATCATGGCTAGATACCTGAATTAAAGCTATACACACTTTATAGTGATGCAGATGATTTTCACACTCTAAGTCAACTCCTAATTCTGTATAGGTTTCAAGATCTTTGCAAGCTTTTTCTAATTTTTTCTGAGTATCTACATATATATAAGAATTCATTTTTTCATTTCTTTTACTGTTTTTTTAAAGGCTGCTACTTGTTTTTCTGATAATTTTTCATATCTAAGATAATTTAGCTTTATATCTCTTAAAAAGCTATTTTGTTTATAGAATTTTTTTGGAATATCAAATAGTTTTTTGTATTTCGGGTCATCTATTTCTTGATTTAGTTCTTTTTCATTGCACTCATCACATACAACATATTTTTTGTATCTGCTTATTGTGACATAATTACTGCATCTCATGCATTTTTTCTTGTATTTTGCGCTCATGTGTCAACGCAAAGACAAGGGTATTTATAAATTCTGTCCTATTTGCATTTTAATATATAATTTATTAAATAAATTGAGATATAAAACAAAAGATTTGTATGCTAATTGTCACATAGCAGTAGTAAAGAGATGATTAATGTGAGTTTAAGGCAGTGTGTTAAAGCGACTGATGCAATGCAAAATGCGTCTGTGCCAACCTATGCCTTTTAGCGTAGTTGCTAGAGCAACCCTGGAATGTAGCGAAGCGAAGTGAGATTGGATGGCCAGGCGAGGCAAAAGCCGAGTAGAATTTTGTATTATCCGCCTGTAGCACTGCTTTTTGTTACAAAACTTCCAATTAAACCAACAACAAATAAAATCGGAGCTACAATAAGAGAAATAATAAAAAAGATACCATGCAGGGGCTCAAAAATAGGATACAAGGTTGATAATGCATAAAATAGATTATGCAGTATTGAAAATAACTAAAAAGTGGTGCAGAGGCTCACAGTCACTGTGTTCGGCGGGTTGCTCTGGCAACCGATCCCCACAATAAAGCCTTAAGCTATGCTTAAGGTCAGGAACGTTAGTGACATGATGTGGGGTATTGTCGCCTCTGCTTTGACTACCACTTTTTCGGAACTTGAAAA
>JAANXH010000053.1 GCA_018263355.1 Candidatus Woesearchaeota archaeon | reverse complement strand
TTTAGCTACGCTGAAAGTTAAGAACGTAAGTGATATTATGTGAGGTCTTAGAAATTGAAGATTTCTGAGATGATCAGAAAAACAACGTTTTTCAGACATATTAAACCTGTAAAATTTTCAAATAAAAAAGGAGCAATAGCTGAGTATCCAGTAAGTGATAAGAATAATTTGTATTTTCCTTTCTCTTTTCTGCTCAAAACCAAAAGAATAATTCCAAATACTAAAAACAATAATCCCAATACAGCAAGAATCATAAATTGCCATCTTTTCTCAAACTGCAAAACAAAAAACAGAACTATAGCAATAAAATTAACCAACAAAGTAATTAGTGTTGCTTTGATTTTTTCCATTTAAAATTTCAAGTCTGTTTTATTTAGATCAATTCCTTTTTCCAGGTATAACTGCATTGTGTCTTTTGTTGTTGCATCTTTTATTGAAAAGCCAAGCAATTTAACTCCTTTTTCAACATCTTGTTTTGAGTCTGATTCTATTTCTACATAAGGTTTTAGTCCTGGCCAGAAATCTATATCAAAGTAGATATTGTTTTTTTTGTATTTAATTCTTTTATTTTCCTGATAACTTTTTTTCTTGCAGCCAATCTTTTGCAGGAACTTATCTGTTTTTTTAAAATCACTAACCTCAAATTCTATTTCTTCTGTTCCTCCTATTGAGTTTTCTTTGATGTGTTTGTAAGCAAGGGTTGATTTTTTTCCATCAGTCCTTAACCTTACCCATCTATCTAAAGGTTCATCTTTGTTTAGAGCATATACTATTCTTTTAAAGTTCTTTTCTGCAAATTTTTCAGCTCCTATCTGCTCTAATCTTGTTTTTATTTTACTTACATCGATTTTAAGTATTTTTACTTCATATTCTTGTGCCATATGTGTTTTTATTTAGTTTAGAAATATAAATCTTTCATTAAAAACATATTTTTTACAAGATTATGCCTCATGATTTTGGAAGATCTCTCCTGACAGAATAAGAATTCCCAATAATTTTATATACTTTCCACAATTTTATTGAAATATGATCTTAGACTGGATTTTGGGAATTATCTTTATATTAATTATAATTATATTATTATTTTATAAACTAATATTTTTAAGAGATCCTGAAATAAAAATTCCTTGTGGCAAGAATCTAATTAGTCCAGCTGATGGTAAAATTGTTACAGTTCTTAAATTAAATGATGATAAAACCAAGATTTCAAAAGGTATGTTTGGTAAAGTAAAGACCTTAACAAGAGATGTAGAGGGTGGATATTTGCTTTCAATATTTATGAATTTACTCAGCATTCATGTTAATAGATCTCCTTTATCTGGTAAAGTGATTAGTGTAAAGCATTCAAAGGGCAACTTTTATAGAGCTTTTGAGCCTGAAAAAAGCCTTACTAATGAAAAAACAGAAACTGTAATACAAACTAAAATTGGCAGGGTAAAAATTATTCAAATATCTGGTTTTTTAATAAGAAGGATTCAAAATTACCTAAAAATAAACCAAGATATTGCAAAAGGGCAGAGAATTGGGAGAATTGTATTTGGAAGTCAGGTTAGTCTAATAATTCCAAAAAATGTTAAGATTAAAGTAAAAGTTGGAGACAAGGTAAAGGTTGGGCAAACCATTTTAGCAGAATACTAAAGGAAAAATTTCAAATCAATAAATTAATATATATGAATTTAAATAATCTAGATATGCGCAAATTAAGAATCGCAATTAAGGCGGCTAAAAAAGCAGGTAAAATACATCTAAAGTATTTTAGAAAAGAAAATACTTTTATTAAAGAAAAAAACCCAAGAGATGTCTTGACAAAAGCAGATTTAGAATCTGAAAAAAAGATTATTTCGATTATTGAAAAAAGATATCCAGACCATAGTTTTTTAGCTGAAGAATCTGGAAAAAAAATTAACAAAAAAGAACACCTGTGGGTAATTGATCCATTGGATGGAACATCTCATTTTTTTAAAGGAAACAATAATTTTTGTGCTGAAGTATCATATGTTCATAAAGGACAAATACAACTTGGAGTAATTTATTTTCCTGTTACAAAAGAGTTATTTATAGCAAAAAAAGGAGAGGGAGCAACATGTAATGGCAGGAAACTCAAAGTGTCTGATGTTTCTGATATTTCTGATATGTATGCAAACACACAGATGAGCTCTAATCTGACAAATAGAAAAAATAATCTAAAAGTATACAGCCAATTAATTCTTAAGCTGAGAAATATTAATGCCAGCGCATCTTGCTGTGGAAGAATGCTTTGCCAGGTTGCTGATGGCATCTCTGATTTTCATTTCAGGAAAGGGGTGCATTATTGGGATTATACTGCAGGGATATTATTAATAGAAGAGGCTGGGGGCAAGGTAACAGATATGGATGGAAAACCTATCACAATTAATTCAAAACATGTTGTTGCTTCTAATGGCAAATGTCATAATAAAATCTTAAAAATAGTTAACCTTTAATTTGTCTTATTCTTTAGTCACAAGTATATGCTTAACAGATATCTTTTTTGGCAACACAGTGAATGTAAACTGGTCTGCCTCACCCACACAATTACCATCTGCTTGCAGTTTTAATTTTTTTCGAAATCTTATCTTAAGCTTTTTTGTTGTCCAAAATCTTGTTTCTTGGTCTTTTTTTGTCTTATCATTAACATAACCCTTAACCAAGTTAGGTATGTTTTCAAACATAGTTATATGAAGCAGACCATCATCAAGTTTTGCATTAGGGTTAATTTTGGTTCCAATAGGTAAAATAAAAGGTCTTTTTTGAACTGCAAATGAAACAAAAGATACATTCTTTTTTACACCATTATATTCAATAAGAGCTGACATTTTTTTAGTCTTTGTACCTGATACAGGTACTGCAAACCCATAAGATACTGCAGACGGTACTTTCTTATCCCTAAGCTTTTCTGATACTTTCATAGTGTTTGCCTCAACACCTATACTTGCATATGTGCAAAGTACAGATTGATTATTAAACTCGATTTTCACAACGTCCATTTGGTTTATAGGGCTTTTTAGTATTCTTTTTGCATTTTTCACAACAGAATTTCCCAACCCAAAAGTGTGCTTTAAAAAATTACTTGTGCCTAGAGGAAGAAAAGCAATAGTACCTCCTTTAACTTCATTTAAACCATGGTGAAATGTACCGTCTCCTCCTAATAACACTACTACATCTTCTTCTTGTAGCTCAAGGTTTTGAAGTAAACTACAGAATTCTTGTGAAGACTTTGTTTTTAATCCATGTACTTTGTTTGAGTTAAATGCTTTTTTTACTTTTTTTAGTATTAATTTTCGTTTTTTTAGCTTTCTTAAACCAGAATTGGGATTAGCTACTAAAATATATCTCATTTAAATTTTAATTTTCTTATGGTATATAAGATTTATGGGTAAAAACACCGAATTTTACTATTTGTATTTTAAAACTCAAACAAGCTATTTAAGATTTACTAGATCAATAATATTCATCAACTTCTTGTGAATTGTTTTATTTGATGCTACAAAAGAAAAATTCTTTTGGTAATCTTTTTCACTGACCTTAAAGTTTAATTCTTTGCCATTAATATCTGTAACAATTCCACCTGCTTCTTTTATAATCAAAGATGGTGCAGCAATATCCCAGATCTTTGTTGTTTGATTAATACCTCCTCCTAGACGTCCGTCAGCAGTATATGCCCATTCAACAACAGAATTGGTTGATCTTATGTTTCTTACTTTACTGACCAGTTGTTTTATGATTTGAGATTCTTTATCAGTTTTGGATAAGTCATCAGAATAATCAAGAGAATATGCAAACAACACATTTTTTAGCTTTTTTTCATTAGAAACTTGTATTTTTTTATTGTTTTTGTATGCGCCTTTTCCTTTTTGTGCAAAATAAACCTCTTTGTAAAATGGGAGTGAGATTCCTGCCATAACTGGTCTTGAATCCTTTAATACTACAATTAAAACGCCAAACCATGGCAAACCTGCTGCAAAGTTAGATGTGCCGTCTAATGGGTCTACTATCCAAGTGTAATCTGAGCCATTATCTAAAAAACCTGTTTCTTCTGCAATTATGTTGTAATTTGCAAATTTGGATTGAATAATTTTAACAATTGCTTTTTCTGACTCAATAAATTGTCAGGAGTATAAATTTCAGTATAAACATCATTTTCAATCATGGTTTTGATTAGCTCTGCTGCATTTTTATTGCAAACCAAGTATTTTTTCAAAATTTTGTTTTCAACTGGGTCAATTATAACACTGCCTCCATCAGTTATATGAAAATTGTTCAGATTTGCATCCTCAAACACCTTAGATATGGAAAAATGAGGTTTTGCTGTACACAAGATTATTGGGATTTTCCTTAACCTGATTGTTTTTAGGACCTGCACTACTTTTTTATTTGGATAAGGAGAATTAAAACCAATCTTCTCGCCAATAATAACTCCATCAACATCAAGGATAATGGCATTTATCATTTTCTAAAATATTCTTTTGCTTTTCTAACAACTGTGTCCCAGTCTTTACATGAAATTATATTAAGGTTTGTGTTTAGACTTTTTTGCCGGTCATATAAAAAAATAACTCCTTTGAAATCTGAGGATACTGCTTTTATAAAATTTGGATTATCATCAACAATCCCAACTATATCTGGATATAATGATTCTAGCTTTTTTGCTTTCCATTTTTGCTCATCTTGTTTTTTAACAGAACTTGGCCTTAATGTAATTGGTGCATCTGGGTAATTATTTGCTTTTAACCAATCTTTTGTTCCTTTTATTACTGCTTGTGGTCTGCAGGACAGATATGTTGCAATTGGAATTATTTTATTAAGGTTATTTAAACCTTTTATTGAGCCTTTTATTGGAGGCAGGTTTCTTTGAGTTTCATTACAAAGTATTTTTCCCATTCTCCATTTATTAAATTCCTGACCTTCCCAATATGGAACATTACCTGTATACCTGTATTTACGAGCCATTGCTTCTGGAGTTAAGTTTTCTGGATTTCCAAATATTTTTTGTGCTTCAAGCATCCAATAGTATATTGTCCAGCTTAGTGTTTCATCAAGGTCTATTGCAATTCCGCTTTTGTTTTCCAACAAATCATTTATATCTGACATTATATTCAAATAACTGGTCCTGGTATATAAAATATTATCTTACAAAGATAAATGCCTCTGCCGGGACTTTCTCCAAAGAGGCTTCGGCGTAGCCGAAACTCCTCACTTTTGGTCGAACCCCTCAAAATTGAAAATTTTGGGGCACAGAAGATTTTATCTTCTGTTGTTTTGCGCGACGCGGAAAAGATCGTTTTGAACCCGAGTCACAACCTTTCTGCTTTTCTCAAAGGAGAAGTCCCAAAATCTTTGATTTTGGACATCCGCAAGGTTGCATCCTATCCTAACTAGACTACAGAGGCACACTTAATTGGTTTGGTTTTTTGTATATAAATGTTTAGAAAAATAGTT
>JAANXH010000052.1 GCA_018263355.1 Candidatus Woesearchaeota archaeon | reverse complement strand
AGTCAAAGCAGAGGCGACAATACCCCACAATTTATTGTGGAGATCAGCCTCTGCACCACTTTTTAGTTATTATCTCCTCCGAGACCGCGACGGCTATGCTTCGCATATCCTATTTCACTGATGATGTTTCCTATTTCATGGTCATATCATCAGTTCCATCGCGTCACGAAGATAATAAAAATACCTTTTAATTAAAGTAGCTGTAGGAGAGAAAAATGAAACATGTAAAAGAAATTGTAAATGAGCTAAAAAAACATTATACTACCACATTTTTTGCAGATCAGCATGACCGTAATCCATTTAAGGTTTTAATATCATGTCTAATTAGTCTTAGAACAAAAGATGAGGTAACCTATCCTGCCTCTCAAAGACTGTTCAAATTAGCAAAAACCCCAGAAAAAATGATGAAGATCAAAACAAAAAAAATCGAAAAAGCAATTTATCCTGCTGGTTTTTACAAAACAAAGGCAAAAAGAATAAAGAACATATCTAAAGTTTTAGTTGAGGAATATAACTCAAAAGTGCCAGAAACAATAAATGAACTAGTTAAATTGCATGGTGTTGGAAGAAAAACCGCCAATATAGTAATGGTTTTTGCATATAATAAACCAGCTATCCCTGTTGATACACATGTTCATAAATTATCCAATAGATTAGGATGGTTAAATACCAAAAATCCAGACCAGACAGAACAAAAATTAAGAAAAAAATTACCCAAAAAATATTGGTTAGAAATTAATGAGCTTTTTGTAAGGCATGGTCAGGAAATTTGCAAAAGTATAAGTCCTTGGTGCAGCAAATGCACAATTAAAAAATACTGTCAGCAAAAAGGAGTAGAAAGATCCAGGTAGATTACCACTTATCCTCAATTATTTTCTTTAGTTTGGGAATTGCCTCTAGTGCCGCAAGATCTAGGTTTATTGGTGTTATTGAAATCTTGCCCTGCTCTAGTGTCTTTAAGTCAGTATCCTCTACATCTTCAAAAACCAAAGGAAGTCCTCTATGAATAAATCTATTTCCTTGTTTCTTAAACAACCTCCCATATGGAAGCTTAAATGGTTTAGCAACTTCCCACTCTGTGTCAAGTGTTGCTTTAAATGGAATATTAATACAAATAACATCTGCAAACTCTCTAAAACCTACATTGTATAATATGTCAACAACTTTAGCAGTTATTTTTGCAGCATTTTCATAAATATGATAATTATTTGGATCATGATAATCAATCCTATCCCATAAATCATCAGGAATATACAATGATGCTGCAATAGATGAAACTCCTTCAATAGCAGATTCAATAGCAGCTCCAACAGTACCAGAACTCAAGATTCTTGCGTGTCCAACATTTTCTCCAATATTAATTCCAGAAACAACTAAATTTGGTTTTTGTTTTAGAATATTATACATTCCAATTTGAGTGCTATCTGCAGGAGTACCACTGCAAACATTAATTTTATGACCATTTAAGTCACATTTTCGAAGATTTACTGGGTTGTGTCTTGTAATAGACTTAGAAATCCAACTTCTTTGACCATTTGGAACAACACATGTTACACTGTATTTTTTAAGTAATTCTCTTAGCAAAGGATAAAAACCAATTGATTTATACCCATCATCATTTGTTAATAATATGTCTGTCATGAGCTTTGTTAACATGATAACAATTAATAAAACTTTGTATTCAAAACAGGGGAAAAACTTAAGTAATATTGTTTAATTAGAGAAAATATGCAAAAACTAATCCTCTTTGATATTGATGGGACATTGATAAAATCATGCAGAGTTCACTGGGAGTCTTTTTGTGAAGCTTTTAGTAAAGTATATGGGATTGAAACCTCAATTGATGTTATTGATCATTGTGGTATGACAGATATGCAAGTGGTTTTAAATGTGCTTGAGAAAAAAGGAATGCCTCGTGATAAGATATTGGAAAAAATCCCGAAAACAAAGCAAGTTATGATAAACTACTACAATGAAAATAAGCATAAAGGTAAAGTTCGTGCATACAAAGGAGTTTTGGAATTACTATCTAAACTATCCAAAGATAATCTTTTAGGACTTGTTACTGGAAATCTAGAGCCAATTGCATATGGAAAACTTGAAAAAGCAAACCTAAATCAATTTTTTAAATTAGGTGGGTTTGGCAGTGACCATATGATTAGAGAAGAGCTAGTAAAAATTGCAATCACAAGAGCAACATCGCAACATGGTTTTTATTATGAGAATAATGTGATTTTAATTGGAGATACACCAAAAGATATTGAGGCAGGAAAAAAAGCAGGAGTTAAAACAATTGGTGTTGCACAAAAAAATTATTCTGTAAAAGAGTTAAGTAAAGCAGATGTTGTCTTAGAAAATCTTAGTAATACAGAAAAAGTTTTTGATATTATAAATTCTCTATAATCATACACTATATCCTAATTTTTTAAAGATTTTTACAGAAGGAGGCGGAATTTTTAGGTCTTTAAGTTCAGATTTATCAAACCATTTTAATTTAATCAAATCACTACCAGCTCTTGCATGTTTTGATGTGCTTTCAGCTAAAAATTCTAAAAACAAGTAATGAGTCATCTCTCCATGTTTGTTCGGTTCTTTATCTTCACTAAAACCTATTTGTTCAATATTTTTTATAGAAAGTCCAGTCTCTTCTAAAACCTCTCTTTTTAGGGCCTGCACAAGTGATTCTTCACCAAGATCAACTCCGCCACCAGGAATCATCCAAGTATTAGGATAAGGTCCTCTATCTTTCTGCTTTCTCCTCATAAGGATTTTATTCTGATATGTAATAACTCCAACAACTACAACTCTAGATTTCATTATTGATCAGGGTATTCTTCAATCTCATTGTTTAATACCTGAAGTGCAACCCCTGCCTGTTGAAAGTAATCTCTTGTATGTTTAGCAGCATGATACTTTTTTTCACAAACAACTCTCTTAATACCACTATTGATGATTAATTTACAGCAATCTAAACAAGGCTCCATTTTACAGTAAAGAGTTGCCCCATTAACAGATGCACCATGTTTAGCTGCTTGTGCAATAGCATTAGCCTCTGCATGTGTTGTTCTAACACAATGCTGTGATTTTTTACCATTATCCTTAATAACAGTTTTCATCAAGTGTCCTGCTTCATCACAATGAGGAAGTCCAGAAGGAGCTCCAACATAACCTGTTGAAATAATTCGTTTATCTTTAACAATAACGCATCCACTCATGCCTCTATCACAAGTAGCTCTTTTTGCCACTTCCCGAGATATCTGAATAAAATATTTATCCCAGTTTGGTCTACTGCTCATTTTCCTCTACTGTTTTTTTAATCTCTTTAATCATATTGTCAAGCTTTTCATCATTCATACCATGAGCAGCTGCACCTTGTTTTATTGTTTCAAAATGAGCCATATGACATCCAACACAGTGAAAACCATGCTTCATCATAGCAATAGCTGCTTGTGGATGTTTTGTTAGTAATTCTCCTATATTTGTATCTTTAGTAATTTCCATTTTAAATCTTTTTCTCTCCATCCTCAAAAATATGAATACAATTTACTGGACAAGACTCTGCTGCATCCATTGCACAGCCTAATTCATCAAACTCTTGTTTTGTTGCTTTAGCCTTCATCTCTCCATTAATATCTTTCATTTCAAAGCAATCAGGACAAACAGCTTGACATGCTGCACACCCAATACATTCTTCAATTGTAATATTCATTTTAAACTTTGCCATCTTTACACCTCTCTTTATAATCTTTGATTGCGGCCCCAAGTGCTTCTGCTGCAAGATTCGAACAGTGCATTTTTATTGGAGGCAGACCACCAAGAGTCTCTGCAACTTCTTTATTAGATATTTCTAAAGCATTTTTTATATCTTTTCCTTTTGCAAGCTCAGTTATCATTGAACTTGTTGCAATAGCAGACACGCATCCAAACGTTTTAAACTTAATATCATTAATCTTATTATTCTTAACTCTAATATAAACATACATTAAGTCACCACAAACAGGGTTACCTACTTTTCCAATTCCATCTGCATCTTTCATCTCCCCCATATTTCTTGGGTTTTTGAAATGATCCATTACTTTTTCACTATACATTTTTACACCATGCACGCATCACATTCATCAGGAATATCACAATCTTCTTTTTTATGCATCTTGCAAACAACCAATCTTACACTTGCTAAATTGCAAATCCGAAGTACTTCCTGCATATATTTAGTTTTATCTTTAATAATCTTTTTTGCTGATAATTTGATTTCATTTAAAATATTTTTTTCAAATACTATCTCTTCTCCTCTTTTTGAGCTCATATACTGAGAGATTGCAGCAGGACTTACTCCTAAGATGTCTGCCACTTTTTTTTGTGATTTATTTTCATCACTTACCATTACTTTTGCCAGTTCCTTTCTAATTGTAGGCAAAACATACCATACAACAATCTCCTGAGGCATATGTGTCATTAATTTAACAATTGTTAACTTATTTATAAACCTTACGTTTAATAGGCAAAGTCAACTATCCCGTGTTAGCTTAATGCCTGATTTAAGTGAAAGAGGCTGCCATTAGTTAAAAGCCAGGTTTTAACTCTTGCTTTAGCAAGTATGAAACGAGTAGTTTCTTTAGATAACTTGGAAATAGCCTCTCAATCTCAAAAAACATATTCTTAAACACTACTATAGGTTTCAAAGTTCTCTCTGAGAATTTTGTTTGGTTCGTTAAGTAGATTGCACTTTAGGCAAGCATTTAACTGCCGAATGAAACTGGTATTCATAAACAAATAAAAGTTGAATGAATGCATTCAAAATTCTCTATATCGGAATGTACCTATTGGTACAATAGGGTAATGACAGAATCGTAAGAGTCTGTGGGGAACAGTTTGCCTTCGTCAAATTAAACTCCATACATTATGAAAGATGGTTTAGCAAACTGACGACTGAACCGGCATTATGGGGCTAACCACAATTAAGTTGACTTAACCCAGTATCCAAAACCTTTATAAATATAGTTTTCTTTCCTTGCTTTACCAATGATTAATGACGGCTCATTGAGCCTGAGAGAGGTATATTTTCTAATATCCTCTATAAAAGACAGGAGGTCAAAATATGGTATCAAGAGAACTTATGGATAAAAGCTTTGAAGCTATAGAGATTGCTAAAAGTAGTGGAAAAATAAAAAAAGGTACAAACGAGGTTACAAAATCTATTGAAAGACAAACAGCTAAATTAGTTGTATATGCAAAAGATGTCAGCCCACCTGAGGTTGTAATGCATCTTCCACTTTTAGGTAAAGAAAAAAAAGTACCAGTAATTGAGGTTTCTTCAAAAGAAGAGTTAGGAGTTGCAGCAGGTATTGGAATCTCAACAGCAAGTGTAGCAATAGTAAAAACAGGAAAAGCAAAAAAATTAATTAAGGAAATAGCTACTGAATTGAGTAAAGAAGATGGCAAGTAAAAAGAGGCGAAAGCGAGACAGGAAGAAGAAAGGTTCATCTAAAAAATCAGTTAGATTCCTAAATGCTGTTCCTGCAAGAGTTGAAGAAGTGATTGGAAGAACTGGATCAAGAGGAGGAATTATCCAAGTCAGATGCAGAATACTTAAAGGTCGGGACGAAAAAAAAGTTATGAGAAGAAATGTTAAAGGACCTGTACGAAAAGGAGATATTTTAATGTTAAGAGAGACTGAGATTGAGGCTGGAAGGCTAAAACAGTCAAGGAGATGATCAAATGAAATGCAGTTTTTGTGGATTAACGATTGAGAAAGGGACTGGAAAGATTTTTGTAAGAAAATCAGGTAAGATCCTAAATTTCTGTTCAACAAAATGTGAGAAAAACTTGCTAAAGTTGAAGAGAAAACCTAGAGTAATTAAATGGACAAACCAGCATAGAAAGGAGGTCAAGAAATAATGGAAAAAACACTCATTTTGGTAAAGCACGATGGTGTGCAGCGTGGTCTGGTAGGGGAAGTGGTCAAAAGATTTGAGAACAAAGGCCTGAGGATTGTTGCCATGAAAATGGTGCAGCCAAATAAGGAAATTGCTGAAAAGCAGTATAGAATGACTCCCCAGTGGATTGAAAAGCTTGGAAATAATACCAGGAAAGCTGCCGAGAAAAAAGGAATCAAAATGGAAGAGTCCAATGAAGAGATTGCTAAGAGAGTTAGAGATTGGCTTGTTGGATATTTATGTGAAGGTCCTGTGGTTGCTATGATTTTTGAAGGTTACCATGCTATTGAAATTGGAAGGAAAATTGTGGGTCATGCTGAAGCAAGACAGGCACAAATAGGGACTATAAGGGGAGACTTTACTGTTGATTCATATGAATTGGCTGACCGGGAAAAAAGACCAATAAGAAATATTGTTCATGCATCAGGTAATAAAGAGGAAGCAGAAACAGAAACTAAATTATGGTTTAAAGATGATGAGAGTTTTAATTATGATCTACATAGATGGAATATAATGCATTAAAATGAAGAAGAAAATTATTATTCTTGGTTCACCTGGTGTAGGAAAAGGAACTTATACAAGATTACTTTCGAAAGAATTTGGCTTACCTCATATCTCCACAGGAGATATGTTCAGGGAACATTTGAAGAAAAAAACTGAATTGGGAAAAAAGGCCAAGAAAATTGTGAATGAAGGTGGCTTGGTTCCTGATGAAATTGTTTCAGAGATGGTAAAACACAGGTTAGCTCAGGAAGATTGTAATAATGGTTGGCTTCTTGATGGTTATCCACGAAATATTAACCAAGCTGAAACTCTTCAAAGTTTTACAAAAGTTGATAGTGTGTTAAGATTTGTTGCTGATAAAAAAGTCATTATTGACAGATTATCTGGAAGAAGAGTATGCAAAAAGTGTGGTGCAACTTATCATGTCAGAAATGTACCTCCAAAGAGTGAGGGAATATGCGACAAATGTGGAGGAGACATTTACCAAAGAAAAGATGACAAACCTGAATTTATCAAAACAAGATTAAAAATTTACAAAAAGCAAACTGCTCCACTAATTAGCTTTTACCAGAAAAGAGATTTAATTACAGATGTTAATGTTAATTCAGAATATGAAAAGAGATATGAAGTATTGGAATGGATAAAAGAAAAATTTAAAGACTAAAAGATGGCAATTGGAACTAAAGAACTACTCAAAAGAGTTAAGCAGGACAGACTAGTTGAAAACCTAAGTGATAGGGAATTGAATAATCCAGAAGGAACAGGATTTGATCTTAGAGTCAAAAAGATCTATAAGATTAAGGAACGGGGCTTTCTAGGAGTTGAACAGAGAAAAACTCCTAAAGTTAAGCTATTAGCTGAACACAGTGAGCATAAGAGTTATGTGTTAAAGCCAGGGGAGCACATATTGGTGGAGACCATTGAAAAAGTAAATATGCCTGGGAACCTAGTAGCTATTTTCAGACCTCGATCCACCCTATTCAGATGTGGAGCTGCAATACATACAGCAGTTTGCAGTCCAGGGTACAAAGGAAGTTTAACATTCGCGATGCATAACATGTCAGATCAAGATTTTGAATTAGAATTAGGATCAAGAATTGTACAAATATTATTTTTCCCAGTACAAGGAGACCTTCATCGAACATATGAAGGTCAATGGCAAGGTGGTAGAGTCACAACTGCAGGAGAAATTGAAAAACAGATATAGGTGAAATTTATGACTAAGGAAAAAATGATTGATAAGGTTATGAGGTTAATGAAAAATCCTAATCAAATTAGGAATATTGGGACTGTTGCACATATAGATCATGGTAAAACAACATTCTCAGATAATTTATTGGCAGGTTCTGGTATGATGAGTCAAGATCTGGCTGGAAAGACAAGAGCACTGGATTTTCATGAAGATGAAGCTGAAAGAGGTATTACAATTGATGCTGCAAATGTATCCATGGTCCATAAATTAGGTGGAAAAGAATTTCTTATTAATTTGATTGACACACCTGGACATATTGATTTTAGTGGTGATGTCACAAGAGCTATGAGAGCAGTTGATGGAGTTATTGTTTTGGTATGTGCTGTTGAGGGAGTAATGCCCCAAACAGAGACTGTATTAAAACAGTGTCTGCGTGAAAGAGTTAAGCCAATCTTGTTTATCAACAAAGTTGACAGAATGATAAAGGAGCTAAAATTAACCCCTGAACAAATGCAGGAAAGATTTGTAAAGATAATAAAGACTGTAAATGAGTTAATCAATTCTATTGCTGAAAAACAATATAAAGAGGATTGGCAGGTTAATGTAAATGATGGGAGTGTTGCATTTGGTTCAGCATACCACAACTGGGCACTTAGTTTTAACTTTATGAAAAAGAGTGGGATGGATTTTTCAGATATAATTGATGCTTATAAAAGTGGAGATAAAGAAGATGTTAAAAAATTAGCAGAAAAAGCTCCAATACATGAGATTATTTTAGAATCAGTTATCAAGCATCATCCTGATCCACTTGTATCACAAAAATACAGGATCCCAAAGATTTGGAGAGGAGACCAGGAAAGTGAACTAGGAAAAGCATTAATTAATTGTGACCCTAATGGTCCTTTGACTTTTGTATGTACTAAGATTGTTGTTGACAAACACGTTGGTGAGGTTGCAGCAGGCAGGTTATTTTCAGGAACTGTTAAACAAGGAGATAATGTACACATGATTGGTAAGAAAAAAGAAGTACGACTCCAACAGGTCTGTATTTTTAATGGTGCTAAAAGAGATTTGGCTGAACAGGCTACAGCTGGAAACATAATTGGTTTAATTGGATTAGATGATGTTTTTGCTGGAGAAACAGTTTCAAGCAACCCAGATATTGAACCATTTGAATCTATTAAACATATATTTGATCCAGTGATTACAAAAGCTATTGAACCTAAAAAATCATCAGAACTTCCAAAACTTATTGAGGTTTTAAAGGTTGTTGGTAAAGAAGATCCTTCAATAAAAGTTCATATTAATGAGGAAAGTGGAGAATATTTGATTTCAGGTATGGGAGAGCTTCATCTTGAAATTATTGAAAATAGAATAAGGACAGAAAAGAATTTTGAGGTTGTTACATCTCCACCTATTGTTGTGTACAGAGAAACAATTTCAAAGATGACACCAGATAGTGTAGAAGGAAAATCTCCTAATAAACATAATAAAATTTACTTTAGAGTCGCACCTATTCCTGCAAAAATAAAAGAGGCAATAAAGAATGGAGAACTTCCTGCAGGCAAGATGAAAAAATATGATAAAGAAGTTGTTTCCAAGCTTGTTGAGTGTGGGATGGAAACAAAAATGGCAAGAAAAGTTAAAGATATCTATAATGGGAATATCTTTATTAATAATACTAGAGGTATTGTACATATTCAGGAGATAATGGATATGGTTTTAGATATTTTTGAGGAGATTATGGATGTTGGGCCTATTTCAAATGAACCTTGCATTAATGTAATGGTTTATTTAGATGATGCAAAACTTCATGAAGATGCTATTCACAGAGGCCCTGCACAAATGTATCCTGCTTTTAGAGGTGGGATTAGAGGTGCATTTAGATATTCTGGTCCAGTCCTTTTTGAGCCAAAACAGGTTTTGCAGTTTGAAGCCCCATATGAGTTTTTGGGAGATATTGCTAATATGATCTCAAGTAAAAGAGGTCAATTAATAGAAACTAACCAACAGGGTAAGATTGCGATACTCAAGGGTAAACTACCTGTTGCAGAGATGTTTGGTTTAGCTTCTGATTTGAGAAGTATTACAAGTGGTAGAGGAAACTACTTTTTAGTTGATCAGATGTTTGAAAGACTTCCAGGAGAGCTACAATCCGAAGTTATCAAACAAATCAGAGAAAGAAAAGGTATGAAGTTAGATTAACACAATTAACTAACACATAACTGAACATCCATTATGACGATAGCATTCAGAATGACAAGCTGAATCATTAGTGCAGAATAAATAGTTATTATCTTCATTACATGCAGAACAATCTGAAGTGCAACAGTCTCCTGGTGCATTTTCTTGGTTTTCGCCTCGAGTAAAATCACATACTTTATTACATGCGTGATCTGTATCCTTATCACAAACTGAAACATAACCTTGTTTTGATTCTATTATTAATGTTTTAAGTCCAGGAAAAAACTCATTCATATCAAATACAATATCTGCATCTGCAAAAAAGACTAATTCAAGTTCTGTCCTGTCTTTGGAATAATTAAATACTAATGAATTATTATTTTCAACAAAAATATTGTTTACTCCTTGTGGAAGTGTTAATTCTAAAGTAGATTTTGAACTAGACGATTTAGCTAATTGATTTGTTGTTTTGATCACTGCTTTTCCAATCTTATCAACTTGAGCTAGTTCTAAGTTTTGTTGTTGATCCTGGGTTTCTCGAGTAATAAAAAAAAATGCAGCCATAAATATTGCCAGAGCAAAGGATACAGTAATTAATGCTTCTGTAGAATATTGCCCCTTTTTCATGAATGTTTTACAACAGAATCAGATTATAAATCTTATGATTTTAACCAATATAACTTGTATCTCCTGGGATCTTTTTACCCATAGATCTTTGTTTAGCAATATCCTTTAATCTAGCTTTCTTTTTGCTAAATTTCTTTTCCATATCTTTTATTTCCTTTTTAATAGCTTCCATATCTACACTAAGCTCGAGTTTTTCGTCTAAAACCTCTAAAATTTTCTTTGAACCCTTTACTCCTATAAACATAGGATGACCCAATGTTTCTGCAAGCAAAGAAATTGCCTGTATATCTTGTTTTTTTCCAAGTCCTAACAAAACACCTGATACTCCTACTATTGGACCTACTACTCCAAAAAGCTCATTTTCAACATCTGAATCTTTTGTATATGTTTTGATTAACTTTTTTGAATTTCCAGTGCAATACAATTTTGGTTCTTTAGGAACAGACCTCAGTCCAATTCCACCCAAAGTTATTAAATGTGAAACTGAATGTTTTTTTGCAAGTTTTAATATTTCTTCTACAAATTCATAACAAGATTCTTCACTTGTAGGTTGAACATCTCCTGCTAATAATAACAAGTCTTGCTTTTTGTGTTTAACATAATACATTTCAATTACTGGAAGATCTATCATATTATCTTCATTTACAAATACTGTTTGTGGCATAGAATAAGAAAAAAATTCGTAAATTTTTTTGGCATCTAACTCTTCTAATAAAAAATCAACTACTATCTTGCCTACATTAGCTATCCCAGGTAAACCTTCTATAAGAACAGGATTGTTTAATTTAGGGGTCTCTCCTATTTTTTTTATTTGCCAACTCATTATAAGCAGAAAAACTTATGCATTTAAAAAACTTATGTATGACTGGCAAAGTCAACTTAATGTTAGCCCCATAATACCGGTTCAGTCGTCAGTTTGCTAAACCACATTCATATTGTAGGGAGTTTAATCTGAAGAAGGCAAACTGTTCCCTTATGATTCTTACGAGTGTTGTCTCCTTCACTTAAATCAGGCATTAAGCTAACAAAGAGTAGTTGACTTTGCCTGTCAAACTGATCAAATAAATTTAGGAGCAACTGTCAGACTCAAAATCCAAACTAACCAGAATAACAAAATTCCAACTAAATTTAAAATAAGTCCAATAGATGCATATTTTGACTCAAGTTTCCTTTGCTGTAAAATAGAAAATACCACTCCAATTACAGCAATAGGTGGCCCTATCAACCTAAAAGAAAGTGGGATACTAGCCAATCCCAAAAATAAACTTATTATGCCCATAACCTGTTTTTTAATCTCCATTCTCCGTCCCCAATAGACTTTTATAAAGTACTTATATTTAAAAGTTTCTTTTGTAATGTGAATTTTAGAACAATTATAATTGAAAATTAATCTTTTTTCTTTTGTTTAGAACCATTTGCATCCTCTGTGTATTTGCACTTAGGATACTTTTTGCAGCCATAAAAACTGCCATAAACGCTTTTTCTTAAAAGAAGATCAGAACCACACTTAGGACATTTCTTGTCTGTTTTTTTTGCACCAGTCTCTTTTGACTTACAATCCTTATTAATACAAATTTCCTGTGGACGTTTTCTCTTTCTAATTAGTTTAACCATAGGATTCTTGCAATGTTCGCAGACCTTGTCAGACGGCTTTACAAGGGCATTATTTGGCAGACTAAATGTTTCTTTACATTCAGGATAATTTTTGCATGCAATAAACTTTCCATATTTACCTTTTTTGATTACTAGCTCACTATCACATTTTGTACAATTCCCAATAGTACTCATCTTCTTGTCATGAGCCATCTTAGCATGAGCTAGTTCCTTTCCAATTTTATCCTCATTTTCTTTAAATTCCTTTAAAATCTTTGTCAGAATCTTTTCAGCCTCAGATATTATTTCATCTTTGCTTTTCTTATTTTCTTTCACTTCTTGCATTTCTTTTTCAAACTTTCTTGTAAGTTCTGTATCAATGATTAAAGGAGAATACTTCTCTAAAGTGTCAATAATAATAATGCCTAGTTTTGTAGCTTCAATAGATTTACCAGTAATATAATCTCTGTTGTATAATGTTTCAACCACATTTGCTCTGGTGGATTTAGTTCCAAGCCCTTTTTTTGCTAATGCCTTAATAATTGAAGCAGGAGTATATCTTCTTGGAGGCTTAGTTTCCTTTTCATGAGAGATAATCTTTTTGACAATAACTTCTTCTCCTTTTTCCACTTTAGGTAATTCTTTTTCCTTTAATCTAACATATGGCTGATAATATACATGCCATCCAGGTTCAAGTGTGATTTTTCCTTTAGCAATAAATATTTCCTGACTCACATCAATATAAATCTTCATTGATTGCCTTTGAGCAGGGTTACCAAAAACAGCCATGAATCTTTTTACAATAAGATCATAAACTTTTCTTTCTCTTTTTTTCAACGACTTTGGAATATCTCCTGTTGGATAGATAGCAGGATGTGCAGGATCCTTTTTCTTGCCTTCATTAGGAATCAATTTTTTCTTTAATAAATCATCACATAATTTTTTGTAACTCTTTTGCTTTGATAAGTTTTTTAGAATCTTTTTATAACCAATAGATTTTGGTAATTTCTGACTTGAAGTTCTTGGATAGGAGATATATCCTGAAACATAAAGGTTTTGGGCTAAACTCAAGAGCTGTTTTGGACTGATTCCAAATTGTCTATATGCTTCAGTCTGCAGTGTTGTTAGATCAAAAGGTGTTGGTGGGTTTTGCTTAAATTTCCTTTTTGAAATCTTTTTAATAACAGCTTTTTTCCCTTTTGTTTTTTGTAATATTATTTTAACATCTTTTTCTTTCCAAAATTTATCTTTTTCATGCCATGCATTAATTGGGCCATTGTGAGCATTACCTTTAAGTTCAATTTCCCAATAAGGCTTTGGGACAAATTTCTTTATTTCTTTTTCCTTTTCAACAATAATTTTTAAAGCAGGACCTTGAACTCTACCTGAACTTAGAATCTTAAAAAGACCAGCTTTTTTTAGACTAGTTGTTAATGCTCTGGACAGATTAATACCATACATCCAGTCTAGAAAATGTCTTGCAATACCTGCATTTGCCAAACCCCAGTTAATGGATTTACTTTTATTCTCATATGCTTTTCTAAGTTCATTTTTAGTTAAAGTACTAAACTTCATTCTTGCTGCATCTTTTTGCTTGCAAATCTGAGTTATTACATTGTATCCTATAACTTCACCTTCAACATCATAGTCTGTTGCCACAGTATAAGAATCTGCATCTTTTTTTAGTTTCTTAATTGCATCAAGATATTTTTTCGTAAATTTTGAGGACTTACTCACTAAATAAGAAGCTTTCCAGTCAATATTAAATACAGGGTAATTAAATTTCTGCTTCTTTTTTTCAGCAACCTGATAAAGATGACCTACTGCGCAGGCAACAACCAGATCCTTATCACCATGGGTAACTTCATAATAAGGAACCCTTCTGTAACTCTTTCTTATGGCTTTTCCATCAGCTAATGCAGTAGCAATTTTATTAGCTGCTTTAGGCTTTTCTGTAATAACAAGTTCATAGGACATGCAAGGCAAAAATCAAGGGATGTTTAAAAAACTTTTGAATGCTTTACCGGATATCTGCTGGAAAATATATAGGTTTGTCCTCAGGAGTCTTAGCTCTTGATAGACAAATTGACACGTTCTCCTGTATTGCCATCTCACAAATTTCCTCAAGAACAATAACTGTAAGTCTCAATAAATGAACATTGGACTTCTCTTTGTTTGGATAAAATCTATAGATAAATAAGATGAGAAGTCTCTCATTTGTCTTCTTTTTTCAGATTCATCTAAACTACAAAACAAGGCAGGTATTTGGTTAGAAAGAACTATATTTACAGTTCCAGGATTATAATTAAACCAATAATAGTCTCTTTTTCTGCCATGTAGTTGGTTATATAGTTTGTAATTTTTGAGATTATATAAAATACTCAAAACAGTTTCACAATCAGTAGATAGAAGTACTGGATAAGAACCATAAATTCCAAATCTTGAATGCAAATCATCATCTGGACATTTTTTTATTGCATCCAGGTACTCTTGTAGTTTCATAAGAAAATGAATCAAAAAATATATATGAATTTTTTTATGATTTTATCTTGAATATATTTTAAAATTCACTAACATTTATATATTATATTCATTCTTATGTGCTCATGCAAAAACAACTTACTGAAGAAGATCTCAAGAACATGTCTCCTGAAGAGATTGCAAAACTTCAGCAGCAAAACTGCATCTTCTGTAAAATTATCAGTGGAGAGGTTGCATCAAAAAAAATTTATGAAGATGAAAAATGTTTAGCAATATTGGACATTAATCCTGCAAATCCGGGCCATATTTTACTTTTAACAAAAAAACATTTCCAAGTTATGCCTCAAGTTCCAGATAAAATCATATCTCACTTATTCTCTAATGTAAAATTCCTTTCAAAATGTGCTTTAAAAGGTATACAAGCAGAAGGCACAAATATTGTTGTAGCAAATGGGATGGCTGCTGGTCAAAAAGCACCACATTTTATGATTCATATTATTCCAAGAAAAGAAGGAGATGGATTAGATTTTGATCTTAAAAAAACCCAAATTCCAGAAAAAAACCAGGAAATTTTAAGAAAGAAAATTAGGCAAAAAACCAATGAATTATTTGGAATTGTTGATAAAGAATCTGCTAATCTAAACTCAAAACCAGCAAAGATTGAGCAAAAAGTTGTAGATGCAGAATTTACTGAAAAACAAAGTACAGATAAAAAAAAGACAGAAGAAAAGCAAGACAGTCAAGAAAAACAAAGTGAGGGAAAATCAAGTAAACAACAAAAAGCATCAAGTAAAACTTCAGCTGAAGGTAAAAAACCAAATCTTGATAAAATTAGTGGGTTATTTGGATAATGAGTTGTCAAGCATGTGATTGGATAGAGAAAAGCAAAAAGATTTATGAAGATGATAAACTAGTTGCAATTCTTGCAAAACAGCCGGCAAATCCAGGTCATACCATAGTTATTCCAAAAAAACATTATACTATTCTAGAGCAGATTCCTGACAAAGAAGTCCAACACCATGGAATTGTAATAAATAAAATCACCAGGGCAATATTTGAGTCAATGAATATTCAGGGCGTTAGTGTTCTTATGCAAAATGGGATTGCAGCTCATCAAAAAATCCCACATTTTATGACGCATATAATACCTAGAATGGAAAATGATGATGTGGGGTTAGTCTGGCAGCCACGCCAATTATCTGAGGAGGAGATGTCAACAGTTGAATTACAGCTTAATGAACAAACAAAAAAAATTGAGACAGTTGATGCAAAACCTTTGACAAAGGTAAACATTGATAATGGCAGTTCACACAAAAAACAAAAAGTAGGAAATAATCAATCTGATGAAATAAATTATTTAATCAAGCAACTTGAAAGAATTCCTTAACATATATGGACAATCTTTAAATATTAGTTCTCTATAACCAAATTAGATGGCAAAAAAGAGCTACAAAGATACAAGTGAAATAAAAGTAACAAAAAAGATTATTGATCAAGTGATTGGTCAAGACACTGCAGTTAAGATAATGAAAAAAGCTGCAATGCAGCGAAGACATGTTCTATTAATTGGTGAACCAGGAACAGGTAAATCTATGCTTGGTTTAGGCCTGGCAGAAATGCTCCCTAAACAAAGTCTTAGAGATATTCTCTCACTGCCAAATCCTAATGACGAAAACCAGCCAAAGATAAGAACCATGGCTGCAGGCCAAGGTAGAGAATTAGTTACAAAAGCTAAAACACAAAATCTCTCAATGTTTAAGTACCAAAATATTATTATGTTGGTTATTGCATTTGGAGTCACTTTATTGCCATACTACTTTTGGACACAAGGAAAGATTTCAGATATTATTTTTGCAGCATCTATGATAACTAGTACTGTTTTTATTATTGGTGTGATGTTTATGATTAATTTTTCTAAAAAGATGAATAAAAAAACTTCTTCACCTAAAGTTATTGTGGACAATTATGGGAAGAAGAATGCTCCGTTTTTTGATGCAACAGGAGCTCATGCTGGAGCACTACTTGGTGATGTACTTCACGATCCTTTCCAAAGCTTTTTGTATAGTAGTATACTAAAAAGTATATCGAAGAAAGGAAGAGAAAACCTTCAAATAAATGCACTGGACAAATACTGGCATAAGTCTTATATACACAAAGAACACAAAAAAGATAGAAATTACGAGGCTGTTTTCCTTCCAAAAAATGAACTAAGGGTTCTAGGAAATAAAAATAATCTCGTTGCGCCTGTTGAAGTTTTATCATCCAACAGATATGATTATGAAGGTGAAATGATAAAGCTCAAGACAGGAAACCGGGAACTAATTGTTACTCCTGAACACAAAGTTGCAGTTCAAAGAAATGGGAAAACTGAATATATAGAGGCAAATAAATTGAAAGAAAACGACATTATCTTTTCAGTAGATGATGATACTATCATTGATGAGCAAGACATAATTAATACATATAACGCGAAACAACAAAAACAATGTAAATTATATAACAAATATCTTGACATAAAAAAACAAAATCCTTCTTGGGGCTACAAAAGAATTGCCAAAGCAATGGGTCAAAAATACGGAAAAACAAGATGGTGGCATTCAGGAAAACATAAACCTATTCCAGTTCAAACAGTGGAATGGTTAAAACAGAGAAATTTAATTCCTTTAACTTATGATAATCCTAATCTTACAAAAATTGCAAAAATGCTTGGAGCTACATTTGGAGATGGAGGAATATTTGAAAACTTGAACGGAATCTTCTTATCAAGCAAAGAAAAGTGTAATGTAGAGGAATTTGGAAATGATTTAGAAACTATATTTGGACTTGATAAAAGAGAAAATTCAAGAATAATTGAAGGTGGAGAATTTGGACATTCATGGTGCTATCAAAATACTAACAGAAAAATTATTAGACTCTTTAAAGCACTTGGATCACCTATTGGCAAGAAAACATCCCAAAATTTAGTACTTCCTCCATGGATTTATGCAAATGAGATAACACAAAAAGAGTTTTTTGCTAGCTTTTTAGGAAGTGAGGCAGGAATTCCAAAAGTTCACACTCAAAAAAATAGACTTAATACCTTTGACATTGCAATAACTGGAGAAAAAGGCTTAAAAGAGGATAGGATTAATCTATTGAATGAAATAAAAAATTATTTGGAAAGTCAACAGATAGTTACTGGAAAAATTATTAGGAGAAAAGTAAAAACAAAGTACTCAAACAAAGGATCTTATCTTTACAGATTGCTAATTTCAACAACTTTTGATAATCTAATTAAATTTTCAAGAAACTGCAAAATCAATTATTGCAACTACAAAAAGCATAAACTTACAGAATCAATAAACCAGTTCCGTGAAATAAAAAAGAAAAAATATCATGAACTGATCTCTAGAGGCTATGGTGCAGAGCATGCAATGAAAACTCTGAATCTAACACCAAGAGCTTTGTATGAAATACTAAACAATACAGAATATATTATAAAAGAATCAGCATATGCATAGAAAATGAAATTTGAGACAAAAAAGATAACAGAGATTGAAAAAGTACCTTACAAAGGTAAGGTATATAATGTTACAACTGAATCTGGTAATGTAGTTGTTAATGGAATACTATGTTCTAATTCAGGAGGTCTAGGTACACCACCACATGAAAGAGTAGTTGCAGGAATGATACACAAAGCAAATATGGGGGTTTTATTCATAGATGAGATAGCGACACTGCAGCCTAACACTCAGCAAGAATTATTATCTGCACTGCAGGAAGGAAAATACTCAATAACTGGAAAAAGTGAAAGAAGTGCAGGAGCAATGGTTAGAACAGAAGCAGTGCCGTGCAAATTCATTTTAGTTGCAGCTGGAAATTATGAAACACTCAAACACATGCACCCAGCATTAAGGTCACGAATTAGAGGTTATGGTTATGAAGTATATATGAACAAAACAATGGAAGATACACCTGAAAACAGGTGGAAATTAGCTGTGTTTGTTGCACAGGAGGTAAAAAAAGACAAAAAAATACCTCCCTTTGCAAAATCTGCTGTTGATGAAATAATTGAAGAAGCAAAAAGAAGATCAAACAGAAAAGGACATTTGACTTTAAGATTAAGAGATCTAGGTGGATTAGTTAGAGCTGCAGGTGACCTAGCAAAGGAGGAAAAATCAAAGTTAGTTAAGAAAAAACACGTTATCTTAGCCAAAACCGTAGCCAGAACATTAGAACAGCAAATATCAGATAAATATATTGAAAAGAAAAAAGAGTATAGAATAATTGTTACAAAAGGAAAAAGGGTTGGAAGTGTTAATGGATTAGCAGTAATTGGGGTTTCTCCACCATATTCAGGAATTATGCTTCCTATACTTGCAGCAGTGACTCCTGGTGGAAAACAAAAGGAATTCCAGGCTACAGGTAAGCTTGGGGAAATTGCTAAAGAAGCAGTCACAAATGTGTCAGCAATTATTAAAACCTATTTTGGAGAAGATATAAGAGACACATATGATATATTTGTTCAGTTTTTGCAGACTTATGAAGGAGTAGAAGGAGATTCAGCTTCCATAGCAGTTGCAACAGCAATAATAAGTGCTTTAAAAAATATTCCTGTAAAGCAAAACTATGCTATGACTGGGAGTCTAAGTGTTAGAGGGGAAGTCCTGCCAGTTGGAGGAGTAACTTCTAAGGTTGAAGCTGCAATTGACTCCGGGATAAAAAATATTATTGTACCTAAATCAAATATGAAAGATATTATTGTTGACAAGAAAAAACTCAAAAAAATAAAAATTATTCCAGTAAAAAGTATAACTGAAGTTTTAAAAGTTGCTTTAGACTGGAATGGAAATAAAAAGATTCTAAAAAAGATTCAAAATGCCAAATTGTAATAAAGTTGATAAATATAAAGATAAAATAGTATTGAAAGCAGAGGAAAAAGTGACTTTAATATCTGAGAAAGGAAATCAGACAAAGAAGGCAAGAATTGATACTGGAGCCAGCATGTGCTCTATTGACAAATCTCTTGCAGATAACCTAGAGCTAGGTCCGCCAGTAAGACAACGAAAAGTAAAATCTGCTACTGGAAGGACTGTAAGAGATGTATACAAATTCAAAGTAGAATTAAAAGGAAAACAATTTGAAGCAGAATTTACAGTTATAGACAGAGGCCATATGTCTTTTCCAGTGCTAATTGGTCGAAATATTATTAAACAAGGATTTATTGTTGATGTTTCATGAGGGCAGCATTAATTAGTCAGGGAAGCACAAGTTCACAGTGGACACTAAAAGCAATGAGAAATTATTTTGATCAAGCTGATGATGTTTATCTAAAAGAGATTGAAATTCAAACTAGTAAAAATGGTCTGCAAGTAAGATATAAAGGCAAAGAGTTACCAGAATATGATTGTATCTTTGCTAAAGGTTCATTTAGATATCCACTTCATTTAAGATCAATTTCAGATTATTATTATGATAAATGTTATATGCCAATTAGACCTGAAACTTTCTCCATAGGTCATGATAAATGGCTTACACACCTAGTGCTTCAGAGAAGAAATATTCCAATGCCAACAACATACTTGAGCCCAGATGTTAAAACTGCAAAATTAATACTCAAAAAAATTAATTATCCTGTTATTCTAAAATATCCTTCTGGAACTCAAGGAAAAGGAGTGATGTTTACAGATAGTTATGCTTCTGCATCTTCAATGCTTGATGCACTCTCCATGCTAAATCAGCCAGTTATTATTCAGGACTATGTTGAAACTGGGGGATCAGATATAAGGACCATAGTTTGTGGACAAGAAGTTATTGCTAGTATGAAAAGAGTTGCAGTCAAAGGAGAAAAAAGAGCTAATATACATGCTGGAGGCACAGGTGAAGCATATACTCCTACTGCAAAGGTGAGGAAAGTTGCAGTTCAGACAGCAGAAGCTATTGGTGCTGACATGTGTGCTGTAGATATACTTGAATCTGTGAAAGGTCCAACAGTTATTGAAGTAAATCTAAGCCCAGGACTTCAAGGAATAACTAAAGCAACTGGAACAGATGTTGCAGACAAGATTGGCAAATTCTTATATAGGAAAACAAAAGAGTTTGTAAAAAAGAAAAAAGCGTCAGTACACACATCTGATATATTAAAAGAGGTAGGTGTTGATAGTTCTCAAGAAGGTAAAATAAAAGAAATCATAACTAATATTAATATGAGAGGACAAAGAATATTGCTTCCAGAAAATGTTACAAAACTAACCAATTTCCGAGAAAATGGAGAATACGTAATTAAATACGAAAATGGAGAACTAATCATCAAAAAGTTTAATTCTAAATAACTTCTATATTTGTTATAAATTGGTCAATAACCTAACAATATATTTATAAATAAGCCCAGATTATTCTATTATTATGAAAGAACCAAAAGACCCGGACTCAAAGTTTATAAAGGTTAGATGCTCAAAGTGTAAGAATGAACAAGTTATCTTTGGAAAAGCTGCAACAGATGTAAAATGTCTAGTATGCGAAGAACTGCTTGCCAAATCAGTTGGTGGAAAATCAAAGATAAAATCACGAATACTTGAGGTACTTGACTAATGCTTTATAGAAGGCACGGATTACCAGAAGAAAATGAGATTGTTTTAAGTACTGTAACTAGTGTAAAGCGCAATTGTGTGTTTGTATTTCTAGATGAATATAAAATTGACGGATTAATTCATATTTCAGAGGTAAGTGCTGGTAGAATAAGAAATATTAGAGATTATGTAAAAAAAGGCAAGAAAGTTGTATGTAAGATCCTAAGGGTAAAGCACAAGAGAAGACAAGTAGATTTATCCTTGAGAAGAGTTAATGATTCTCAGAGAAGAAACAAAATTAATGCTCTAAAACAAGAGCAAAAAGCAGAAAAGATAGTTGAATATGTTTCAAAGCTTTTAGATAAGGATACAAAAAAACTTTATAAGGAAATCACAAAAGAAATTTTTGAAAAATATTCTGACCTTAATACTTTTTTCCAAGATATTGTAGCTGGAGAGTCTTCTTTTTCTGATTTTAAAGTTGACAAAACAGTAGCTGAAAAGATCGAAGAAATTGTAAAACAACGGTTTAAGCCTCAGCAAGTCCAAATTGGTGGTGTTCTTCATCTTACAAGCTATAAACCTGATGGAGTAAGTGTTATTAAGAAAACACTAAAAAAAGCGTCTTTAGATAATGTTGAATTAAGATATAAAGGCTCAGGAGATTATTTTATTACAGTCAAAGCCCCAGATTATAAAAAAGCAGAATCAATTCTAGAAAAAGCAAAAACAGCTGCAATAGAGCATATAACCTCTACTGAAGGAATTGGAAGCTTTACCAGAAAATGAACAAAATTCTAAAATGCAAAAAATGTTCAAAATATACTATGAAACCTAAGTGTAGCTGTGGTGGAAAAGCTGTGACAGTAAAGCCGCCAAAATACACTCTTGATAATAAATATGCTAAATACACAAGAAAAGCTAAATTAGAAAAAAGACAAAAACAAGATCTTTTATAAGTAACACTCCTTCTTAAGTTCTGCTACAATTGGCATATCCCTATATTTACTATCAAAATCAAGTCCATACCCTACCACAAAAACATCAGGAACAGTTGCTCCAATATATCTTATATCTACATCTGTGTTTTGCATCCGCTCAGGTTTATCTAACAAACAGCAAACTTCAAGTGAGTCTGGATTACGAGTATTTAATAGACTGAGCAATGTTCCAAGAGTATATCTTGTATCAGCAATGTCTTCAACTATGATAACATTTCTTCCTTGAATATTTTCCTGAAGATCTTTTAAGATCCTGACCTCTCCTGAAGAATGCTGCCCACCACCGTAACTTGAGACAGACATAAAATCAATAACACAGGGAATTGTAATTTTTTCGGCTAGATTTGGTAAAATTCTATATGCTCCTTTTAAAACTCCTGCAAGCAGTAACTCCTCTGATTCTTTATAATCTTGAGATATTTTATCAGCAAGCTCACTGATAATAGTGTCAATTTCATTAGGCATCAAAATCACACTTTTCAAATCAGGGATGAGGCTTTGCTTTACTCCTGCTTTAATCAGTTCTTCTTTAGAAATATCTTGTCCAATTATTCTTCTTTTCCCATAGCAATTTACAGGTACCATATATTGGAAAATAACCTTTGCTTTTTAAGAATTATTATTCCCTAGAATATACCATGTATATGTTATCTAATGAAGTTAAACTCTTTTATACAAGCAAAGTCAACTACTCTGTGTTAGTTTAATGCCTGATTTAAGTGAAGGAGACAACACTCGTAAGAATCATAAGGGAACAGTTTGCCTTCTGTCAAATGCTATTCCAAAAGTTTAGACTTCTACTTTGATCAGTTCTGAGAGCATTTGACTACTGAATGGAATTGGTTGGTGAACCACTGGTGCTTGCAAGGAACTTGT